>DEAY01000255.1 GCA_002348345.1 Verrucomicrobia bacterium UBA2970 | reverse complement strand
ATGCCCTCAAGCCGATCGTTGAGGAGAAAAACGCATCGGGAAGCCCAATGCGGATGGGGATGGTTTTCCCGGTTTCAACGCACAATTATGAAATTCGTTATTGGTTGGCCGCCTCTGGAATCAGCCCGGGGTATTATTTGGATCGAGCCACGGGAGCGATTGATGCCGCAGGGACGACCGATGCGGACGTGCTGCTTTCGGTTACGCCTCCTCCGCAAATGCCGGCCACGCTTGAGGCCAAGACTATTGAGGGGTATTGCGTGGGCGAACCTTGGAATCAGCAAGCGGTTGTCCGCGGGATTGGAGTGCCGGTCACCACGAACTACGACATTTGGAAAAACAATCCCGAAAAGGTCTTTGGCGTGACGAAAGAATGGGCTGACGAAAACGAAAACACCGTGGTTGCCATCACAAAAGCCTTGATCCGCGCTGGTATGTGGCTTGATGCGACCGACGCCGGCGGCAAGTTGGTTAATCGCAATGAAGCGGCCAGGATTCTGTCCCGTTCTGAATACGTCGGGGCCGATTATGAGGTCATTCGAAATAGTATGACCGGCTATTTCTACTTCCAGAAGACGGATAAACGCCCGATGCCTGATTTCAATGTCTTCTTCAAGCATGGTGCCAGCTATCCGTGGTTCAGCGATTGCATTTGGTTTCTCACCCAGATGAGGCGATGGGGCCAGATCCCCGAGCCGAAACCGGCGAGTTGGTATCACCAGACGGCCAAGAGAATCTATCGCCCGGACATCTACAATGATGCAGCCAAACACCTCATCGAGGAGGGACTCATGGACAAGTCTGATTTGCCAAAGTTTCCTTTTCTCAGTCGCTGGAAGGGTTATCGCAAACCAACCTCCGAATTTATCGACGGAAACACCTACAGCGCGAAGAAGCCGATTGACTACATCAACTCTTTCGAGCTTGGCATCAAGGATGACCCGTCGCTGAGTCGCAAGTAGTGCCCGCCCCTCAATTACTTGATAAACTGGGCGGGCGGTGAATCCGCCGCCGTCCGCCCCCTCAGAGAGGATGAGATTTCAATATGAACGGTGAATCATTTAATCGGTTTCTAGCATTCTTGAAAACCGTCCGATTGGGATGGTTAATCCCCTTCTTCCTTTTGGTGAAAGGAGAAGATCCGCGCACGCAATTGCGAGCCATATTCGCAGGGGTGGTAGTTCCCATTCTCGCCATCCTGGTTTTTCTCACGGCCTGGGAGATTAGTTCCAAACAGATCGTGACCAAGTTCGGAACGGTGCCGGGGCCTCGTCAAGTCTGGTCGGCTTGGGAGAGTTTAATGAACGAAATCCGGATGGAGAAAATCAAGGAAGCCGACCACCAGCGTCGAGCCCGAGAAAAGCGGATGAAGAACATCGAGAAATATGCGGGGGTGTTCAACGAGTTGCCCGGTGACAAACCGGATTTTGGTGATACCGAGAGGAATCAAAAGGCGCTTTCTGATCTTTCGAAGACGTTTGATGAGATCAACGAAATGTTGGAAGTGTCCAATGCAATCAGCGGTGTTTCCAGTGAACAAGAAGCGCAGGCGGTGGTGGACCAGTTTCAATTCGAATCATCAAAGGAGATTGCGGCTGTTTTGATCTCCCAACTTTTGCCGAAGGAAATCTCCTACCGGATGCGGGAGGAAGAGCTCAACATGGGCGAGCGGTTTAATCCGATCGAGGGAGACACTGAGGAGTTGATTGCCTCCAAAGAATCACTGAAGGCTAAGGAGTTGAAGTTGATCGCGGCCGAAAAGGCTGACCTCCTCATTGAACGCCAGCGACTGACGAGTTTTGCCACGCGTGAAGCGATCGACGTTCTGAATTCAATTCCATCTTTCACCAAGAGCATTTTAGGCAAGTTGGATTCCACTGCCTCCAAAGTGGGGCCACGCCTTGATGGTTGGTACGCCAGCATCGAGGCTTCCGAGATTGCGACTGGTCAAAAGTATCCGAATCGGGTGCGGGTGAAAATGCTGAAGAAGTCCTTCGAATACAAACCCTATCCCGGCAAGGATACCTATCTGAATCAGATTGCCACGAGTTTGAAGACGGTGTTTTTCGGATTCATGATCGCATCGTTGGTTGCGATTCCAATCGGAATCGTCTGTGGGCTCAACAAGACCGTGAACAATGCGATCAATCCATTGATTCAAATCTTCAAGCCGGTGTCTCCTCTGGCCTGGCTCCCGATCGTGATGATCGTCGTCGGGGCGCTTTACGTGTCCGACGATCCGATGTTCGAGATATCCTTTATTAACTCTGCCATCACCGTCGCCCTCTGTTCGCTCTGGCCGACGCTGGTCAATACGGCGGTGGGGGTTGCCTCAACGGATAAGGATTTTATCAACGTCGCACGCGTTTTGAAGCTGAGTTGGGTGACCAAAATCACCAAGGTGGTTTTACCTGCGTCCTTGCCGTTGGTGTTCACTGGGTTGCGGCTCTCTTTGGGCGTCGGTTGGATGGTATTGATTGCTGCCGAAATGTTAGCGCAAAACCCCGGGCTTGGGAAATTTGTGTGGGACATGTTCCAGAACGGCAGTAGCGAAACGCTTTCGATGATCATGGTCGCCGTATTCACCATCGGGGTGATTGGATTTGCGCTCGATACGGTCATGCTCAGCCTTCAACAGTTAGTAAGTTTCGGTGAAGCGATTTGATCGGATGAACGGGGAAAAGAGAATGGATCATAAAGGAAGCGGAACGTCGACGTTCTTGAAATTGAAAGGGGTGAGCAAGGGGTTCGGCAGTGGTCCCCAACGCTCCGAGATTCTTGAGGACATCAATCTCGACATTCGCGAGGGGGAGTTTGTTGCGATCGTTGGTTATTCGGGCGCAGGCAAGACAACGTTGATCTCCCTGATGGCGGGATTGCTGACTCCAGACAAGGGATCCGTGACGTTAAAGGGTGAGGTGGTCAACGAGCCCTCCCCAGATCGCGCGATCGTTTTCCAAAACTATTCACTGCTTCCCTGGCTGACCGTATACGAAAACGTTGGGTTGGCGGTGAATCAGTTGTATCGGACATGGCCCGAAGCGAAACGGAAAGATTGGATCGAACAACACGTGGAGAAGGTGAATCTTTTACCGGCATTAGGGAAACGGCCGAATGAACTGTCCGGGGGGATGCGTCAACGTGTTTCGGTGGCTCGTGCGCTGGCGATGAATCCGAAGATCTTGTTGCTGGACGAGCCTCTTAGCGCATTGGATGCGCTGACTCGCGCCACGCTTCAGGACGAAATCGGGCGAATCTGGGAGGAGGAACGGAAAACAGTCGTATTGATCACCAACGATGTCGATGAAGGTATTCTGCTTGCCGATCGGATTATTCCCCTCAGTGCAGGCCCCAGGGCAACACTGGGGCCCGTTGTCACAATTGATATTCCAAGACCCCGGGACCGTAAAGCAGTCAATCATAATGAACGATACAAGGAAATCAGACGCGAGGTGCTTGACTATTTGTTGGGTGAGGGTGGCAAAAAAGAGGGAAGAACCACGCTGACCAGAAAACTGGTCCTTCCGGACATCCTTCCGGAAGACTTGAACCGACCTAGGATGATGGGGGGGCGGAAAACACCCCGCCGTCGAAGTGAGCTCAAAAATGAGAACATTGAGGTGAGCGTATGAGTTGCTTCTGCGACATCAATGGGCTTGGTAAAACTTATCCGACTCCGAAAGGGCCGGCCGTGATTGTCAAGGATTTCGACCTCAGAATTGAGGAGGGCGAGTTCATTTGTTTGATCGGCCATTCGGGATGCGGCAAGTCAACAGTCTTGTCAATGCTCGCGGGTCTCAACCCGATTACCGAAGGGGTTATCATTCTTGGGGGCAAGGAGTTAGCCGGGCCGGGGCCCGACCGAGGTGTTGTTTTCCAATCGCCCAGTTTGCTCCCATGGCTGACCGCGTATGAGAACGTCATGCTTGGTGCCGAGCAGGTGTATTATACGGCGAGTAAACTGGAGCGGCATCAAATTGTTGAATACTACCTCTCTGTAGTGGGGTTGGCCGATGCGATGCACAAGAAACCCGGAGAGCTGTCGCAAGGCATGCGTCAGCGGGTTGGTATTGCCCGGGCCTTTGCCCTTTCGCCTCGGATGCTGCTGCTCGACGAGCCCTTCGGAATGCTCGATTCGCTGACCCGGTATGAGCTGCAGCAAGTACTCATTGCGTTATGGAATCGGAACAGCATTACTGCGGTGATGGTGACTCATGACGTCGACGAAGCCCTGTTTCTTGCCGATCGAATCGTGATGATGACCAATGGTCCGGAAGCGGAAGTGGGTGATATCCTCCGAGTTCGGTTCCCTCGTCCTCGGGATCGAAAGGAAGTGCTTGAGCACCCGGACTATTACCCCATGCGCGAGTATCTCATCGAATACCTGAGTGAACGCTCTCATCGTCGAGGACAATTTAAGGGAGAGGTCGACATTCACACCCAGATCAACGTGGCCCGAGGTGAAAATGTCATTGAACTCATGGGTTCGAGGGAGAATCAAGGGAACAGAGTGAATCTTGATCGACAGGGTCAGCAAGCCAGCGGGGTCATATCGAGCGCAAGGCAAGTCAGACCCGGAATATGATTGCGTAACGTGAGCATGAACAAAATGGTCGATCAGTCATTCAGTGATGTTCAGAAGCAGTACCTCGAAGGCTTCTTCGCGGCAGTGAAACAGCATCCCTTTGTCGGGACGACGGTTGAAGGACGGATTACGCCGTCACCGTCGGAAGCGATCCGAGGGAACGAAGCCCTTCCCCCGGAATCTTCAGACGAGACTTGGTGGGGGGTTCCTCTTGAGGATTTAAGCAAGGAGGAACTGCTCAAACACGAACAGAATCCCCTGGATATCTATGATCGCATTGTGGAGTACGCTCGCCAGTCTCGGTTTCCCGAAGCGGGCGACGTTTACCGGTGGAAGTTCAGCGGCCTGTTTTACGTCGCTCCTGCTCAGGATGCCTACATGATGCGGGTTAGGATCCCGGGGAACGTGCTTCTATCCCACCAACTCCGTGGGTTGGCTGAAATCGCTCGCGACTGGGGCGGTGGTTACGGAGACGTCACCACTCGGGGCAATATCCAGATCCGGGAGATCAAGCCAGGTGATTCGATCAATTGCCTTCTCAAGCTTGCCGAGGTCGGGCTTTCCTCCAAAGGTTCGGGCTGTGATAACGTCCGAAACATTACCGCGTCACCGACGGCCGGGTTTGATCCTCAGGAGCTCATCGATGTTCGACCGCTGGCCAAGGCGATGCAGTACTACATCGCCAATCATCGTGACCTGTTCGGTCTGCCGCGTAAGTTCAATATCTGTTTTGATGGGGGGGGGGCGATTAGCGTGGTTTCGGATACCAACGATATCGGATTCAAAGCGGTGAGAATCAGTGACGGGCAGTCGATGAGCCCTGGGGTCTATTTCCGGATGTTGCTTTCCGGGATTACGGGGCATCGTCAATTTGGAGAGGATGCTGAGGTGCTCGTCAAGCCGGAGGAGTGTGTGGCCGTTGCGGCGGCGATTCTTCGAGTGTTTAACGAAATGGGAGATCGAACCAACCGAAAAAAGGCTCGATTGAAGTACGTGACCGACCGCTTGGGAATGAAAAAATTCCTGGAACATGTCGAGACCAAGTTGGCGTTTCCTTTGGGACGCGCCGTGGATGCAAAGATGCAGGAGGCTCATCCCCCCATCCGGCACGCTCACATCGGCATCCACCGTCAGAAACAAAAGGGGCTTGATTATCTCGGGGTACTCCTTCCTGTGGGGCGGATGACCGCGAGGCAGATGGAGGGGGTTGCCGACCTTGCCGATCGTTACGGGGTGGGTGAGATTCGCACGACGGTTTGGCAAAATATTCTGCTCCCTGGCATCCCGGAAAACCAAGTAAACCAGGTCACGCGCCGTCTTAGACCGCTCGGGCTCGATATTCGAGCGACAAGCTTTCGGGCGGGCGTTGTGGCCTGTACCGGAAGGGTTGGTTGCCGCTATGCCGCGACCGATACCAAAGGTCAGGGGGCCGCATTGATTCGTCATCTCGAATCGAAATTAACGATCGATTTGCCGATCAATATTCACTTGACCGGTTGCCCGCATTCCTGTGCCCAGCATTACATCGGTGATATCGGGTTGTTGGGGGCCGTCGTCACCGGGCCCGCAGGGGGAAAGTCAGAAGGTTATCACGTGCTGGTCGGTGGCGGCTGTGACGATGACCAAGCAATTGGGCGGGAACTCTTCAAGGGCATCATCTTCGAGCAGTTACCCGCTCTTATTGAGAACATGGTTAGGGTATATCAAGCTCGGAGAAACAGAGGAGAAACCTTCAACGAGTTCACTCGTCGTCACGAGATTGGCGAACTGCAGGAGCTCTTTGGTGAGATGGGATAGTTTATGGGTGCGGATACGAAGATGGGTAGATCGGAAGTCAGTGGGCGTCTGTCTGTCGCCACCACGGTGGAGGGGGGGGGCTTCCAAGCGCCGCAGATTCCGGAGAGCGCTCCTTTCACGCCTGAGCAACGAGCCTGGCTCAATGGCTTTCTTGCCGGATGCTTTTCAACCGGAGCAACGGTTCATTCAGAGCCGGAAACGGGTTCTTTGTCCTCTGTGGCACCGGTCACCATTCTCTATGGAACCCAGACGGGAGGGGCCAAGATGCTGGCTCGACAGACGGGTAAGAAACTCAAGTCAATCGGGTTTGTTCCTGAGGTGATCGACATTGGTGAGTTGAAGACCGGTCGATTGGCTGAGGCCTCCAACGTGCTCCTTTTGACCAGCACTTATGGCGAGGGGGATCCCCCTGATACCGTCAAGGATTTTCACGCATGGCTCCACAGCGACAAGGCACCTCGATTGGATCACATCAACTTCTCGGTCTTGGCACTTGGCGATACGAATTACGAAGCGTTCTGCAAGTGTGGTAAGGATTTCGATCTTCGTTTTGAGGAACTCGGGGCTCGTCGAATCTACGACCGGATCGACTGCGATGTTGATTACGAGGAACCTTATGAGCAATGGATCGGTGGGGTGATCCCGGCTCTGGAAGCGTTAAGCGGATCCGAAACGGACCTCACTCATTTGATAGGCAACGGTAGGGGGAAACCCGAGGAGATGGAGGCGGAGCCCAAATACTCAAAGCACACCCCCTTTCCCGCGAAGTTGCTTCGCAACCTGAACTTGAATCTTGAAGGCTCTGGTAAGGAAACCCGTCACGTTGAGCTGTCGTTGCAGGATTCGGGGCTGGAATACGAGGTGGGTGACGCGCTGGGTGTGTTTCCGACTAACTGTCCTTTATTGGTTGAGGATCTTTTGAGGGCAATGAATTTTGACGGTGAGGAGACGGTGAGGATTCACACGGGGGACGACACGACGTTACGAGCCGCCCTGATCAGAAACTACGAAATCCGCTTGATTACCCGGCCCGTGCTACAGCGGCTGGCGCCCCTGATTAACGATCCTGAGATTAATAGGTTGTTGAATCCGGATGCTCGGAAAGCCTTCAATGAATTTGTCTACGGCCGCGAGCTCATTGACCTAATGCTCCAGTTTCCCGGGTGCATCAGCAATCCGCTCGATCTACTTGGCGTCCTTAAAAAGATGGCTCCCCGGCTTTACTCGATTTCATCGAGTCCGAAGGCGCACCCGGGTGAAGTGCATCTCACCGTCGCTGCCGTCCGCTACCGGTCCCACGAGCGGAATCGAAATGGGGTGGCATCGACCTACCTGGCCGAACGAGTGGGGGATCAACCGGTTCCCGTATTCGTTCACAAAAACCCTAATTTTGGTCTTCCCGAAGATCCCAACGCCGACCTGATCATGGTAGGCCCGGGAACCGGGATCGCTCCGTTTCGAGCGTTCATGGAAGAACGGGTGTCGATGGGGGCTTCCGGACGAAGCTGGCTCTTTTTCGGGGATCAACACGAGAGGACCGATTTTTTGTATCGAGAGGAGATCCTGCAATGGAAGGAGAGCGGGGCATTGAACGAATTGGATACCGCTTTTTCCCGTGATTTTGAGATGAAGATCTATGTTCAGCATCGGATGAAGCAACGGTCCCAGGAGTTGTATCAATGGCTTGAACGCGGTGCCTTTTTCTACGTATGTGGCGATGCTTCCCGAATGGCGAAGGATGTTGATCAAGCGCTCCATGAAATCGTGGGGGAAGAAGGGGGGATGAACGAACAGCAGGCGGCTGATTACGTCAAGACTTTGAAAAAGCAGAAGCGCTATCAACGGGATGTTTACTAAGAATCCGGTATGAACAAGAACGCGGTAACTGCAGGGTTGGCCAGTGCGAGTCTCATTGCCTCATCGATCTTATTGGGATCGCGTGGACTGCGTCACTTTGATCCGGCTCTCACGACATATGCCCTTGGTTCCATTTTGGCGGCCTTTGCGGTCGGCTACCGGTTTCATCTTTGGTATCAACGTCCCCCTTCACGAACCTATTTTGTTCGTGCCTTCCAAATCTTGGTGGGTCGATTGCCTGCCACCTATGAATCCTCGGACCGATTGACCGATGCGCAATCCAACCAAAGCTTGAAGCAAGAGGTGGAGACGAAATCGCCTTCTCGGTCAAGTGGAGTGACCGGGGTCGCGACGTTGGGACGGGCGGTCAGCTCGAAAGTTGTGGCACAAGGCTTCATTCGCCGAAGAAGCCTTTATCGCTGGATCATGCACCTCTGTCTCTCGGGGGGATCGACGTTGGCGTTTGCCATCACCTTTCCGCTGGTTTTTGGCTGGGTACACTTCACGACGTCGCCGGATGATGCGGAGCTTTACCGTGCTCATCTTTTCGGATTTCAGGTCGATCAGTTCTCAGTCCATGGGCTGAAAGCTGCGATCATCTTTAATCTCCTCAATGTCTCCGCGGTGATCGTTATGGTCGGTTTGATCATGGCCGCATTTCGCCGTGCCACCGATGCCGGTGAAAAAGCGGTTCAGACTTTCGCGGAGGATATCTTGCCTCTGATTCTAATTCTAGCAGTCACCGCAACCGGGCTGATGTTGACGGTCAGTTACAAGTTCTTGTCAGGTCATGGTCACGGCTTCATGGCCTTTGTACACATGCTTTCCGTATTGGCACTGCTCATCTACATCCCGTTTGGAAAACTTTTCCATATGTTCCAGCGCTTGGTCGCACTCTGTGTTTCCCTCTACCAAAAACAGGGGGGAACCGGTGCTCAGGCGAGGTGTCGATGCTGTAACCGACCGTTTGCGTCCCGCATGCATGTCGATGATTTGAAAACGGTTCTCGAACAACTGGGCTTCAACTACCAGTTTCGAACCCAGAAGGGCAGCGTCCACTACCAAGAGATTTGTCCCCGATGCCGCCGGAAGATGTTTGCCGTCAATCAAGGTCGACTTCTTGGACGATAAACGGGGAATCTTTTTTTATGGCTTCACTGATTTACTCCGAAGAAGAATATATCGCTCAATACGGGCCCACCCCGAACGATACGCCGGTGAACGGATGGGACTCGCGGGAACCCGACAAACTCGTGAAGACCCATTGTTGTTTCTGCGGGGTCCAATGCGGCATTCAGCTCAAGGTCAAAGATGACAAAGTCATTGGCTTTGAACCCTGGGAGGAGTTTCCGGTCAACCAGGGAAAACTGTGTCCCAAAGGGGTCAAACGTTATCTACAGAACGAGCATCCGGACCGTCTGGTGGATCCTTTGATCCGGACTGAGAACGGTTATCGGGAGGCGAATTGGGACGAGGCTCTGAATCAAACCGCCGATGCGGTTCGTCGAATTCAATCCAAATACGGTAAAGACGCTTTTGCGTTTCTTGGGGGGGCGTCGATGACCAATGAGAAGGCATATTTGAACGGGAAGTTTGCCCGGGTTGCCTTGGGTACGGCCAACATTGACTATAATGGAAGGCTTTGCATGGTGAGCGCGGGTGCTGCCAACAAGATGGCATTTGGGGTGGACCGGGCTGCGAATCCTTGGAGCGATATTCCCAACGCAAAAGTGATCATTTTGACGGGTACGAATCTGGCAGAGTGCTTTCCGATCCTGACCGATTACGTTTGGCGCGCACGCGACAACGGTGCCAAGATCATCGTGATCGACCCCCGAATCACGCCGATCGCTCGGACGGCCGACTTGTTCCTCCCTGTCCGTCCGGGACGGGACAGTGCCTTGGCGCATGGTCTTCTCCATCAATTGATCAAGAACGATTGGATCGACGAGAGATTCATTGAAGATCATACGAATGGGTTTGAAGCTACTCGCGAACTGGTCGAAAAGTATACGCCGAGTTTGACCGAGAAAATAACCGGTGTGCCGGCGGCCACCATTGCAAAAGCAGCCGAGTTTTGGGGCTTAGCGGAGACCTCGATGCTGCTCCATGCGCGGGGGATCGAGCACCACACCAAGGGTGTTGAAAATGTTCTCAGTTACATCAATCTGGTCTTGGCCACCGGTCGAATTGGCAAGCCTGGCAGTGGGTATGGAACAATTACCGGGCAGGGAAATGGTCAGGGCGGCCGGGAACATGGACAGCGATGCAACCAGCTCCCCGGCGGGCGGGATATCAACGATCAGGGACATCGAAACGAGATTGCCGAATTCTGGGGGCTCCCGGAATCGGAACTCCCGGGGGAAGGGTTGACCGCTTGTGAGATTATCAACGATATCGAGGATGGTAAGATTAAGGGATTGATTTCGATCAGCTTCAACCCACTGGTGTCGATTCCGGATTCAAAACGAACCCGCAAGGCCCTGGAGAAACTGGAATTCTTCGCGGCGATTGACTTCTTCATGAGTGAGACTGCTCGATATGCCGATATCGTTCTCGCAGGATCCTTGCAGGAAGAGGACGAAGGGACGGTTACGACTGGCGAAGGACGTTGTGTCCGTCTGCGAAACTCCGTTCCCCCGGCGGGCAATGCCCGAAGAGATTGGGAGATCATCTGCGATCTCGCCGATCGGCTGGGAAAAGGGGACCACTTCGACTTTTCCAATTCGGAGCAAATCTTCGACGAATTAACGAAAGCTTCTCAAGGTGGTCCGATCGATTACGGGGGCATGAGCTATGGCAAGATCGAAGCCAATATGGGGGTCTTTTGGCCATGCCCGACAACAGATCATCCCGGTACGCCTCGGCTTTTCGAGGGAGGAAAGTTTTTTCATTCAGATGGCAGAGCGAGGTTCCACGCCTTTGATTATCGCCCTCCAGCGGAGGACGTTGATCATGACTACCCGATCTTTTTTACCAGCGGACGGGTGGTTTCTCAGTACTTGAGTGGGACTCAGACTCGTCGAATCGGCGGATTGGTTGATCAATACCCCGAACCGTTATGTGAGATCCATCCCTTATTGGCGGCTCGTCTCGGGGTGTTTGATGGGGAGGTCATTCGCGTAGTAACCAGACGGGGGTCGATGTCTTTGCCTGCTCAAATTGTTAAAAGTATCAGGCCGGATACCATCTTTATTCCTTATCATTGGCCAGGAAAAAAAGCAGCCAACCAACTGACGAATCGGGCGCTCGATCCGATCTCGAAGATTCCTGAATTCAAGGTCTGCGCCTGTCGCATTGAAAAGCTTGAGGGCAAGACAAATCCGAAAATGAATTAGATGGAAACGAACTACGAGTTTTTTGTCGACCAATCAAGATGCATTGGCTGCCAGGCCTGCGTTCAGGCCTGTGGCGAATGTGGCACCCATCGTGGTACCCCGATGATTCATCTGGAGTTCGTCGACCGTTCGGCCAGCGTCCAGACGGCCCCTGTCGTTTGCATGCACTGTGAGGATCCCACCTGCGCGAAAGTTTGTCCGGCGGATGCGATCAAACAGGACGATAATGGGGTGGTGATGAGTGCCGCCAAACCCCGCTGCGTGGCCTGTTCCAATTGTGTCATGGCCTGTCCGTTCGGCGTTCCCAAAATGAAGGTTGAGTTCGAGCTGATGATGAAGTGCGATATGTGTTACGACCGCACCAGTGTCGGTAAGAAACCGATGTGCGCTACTGTCTGTCCAAGCGGTGCTCTCTACTACGGACCTCGTGAATACATCGAAAAACATCGAACCGAACAACCCATCAATGAATTCGATTTCGGGGGGCAAAAAGTGAAAACCAAGGTAAACCTGATGACCGCGCCCGAGGTGAAATCGTTCCCGTTCGATGTGGCTGATTTTCTGCCTTGGGAAGCCCAGGAGAGGGATCCCCTCTCACTCGCCCGCGCGGGAGTTCCCGATGCTGCAGATAACGCGATATGGAACGAGGACGTGATTGCCCATCCGGAATCCGAAGGGACTCCCGTGTAATTGCCGATCGGTGTTTGGTACTGAAAATCAGCTCCATGAATCAAGATTCGTCAACGAGTGGTCCCTGTTGGAAACGGGAGTATCCGATCAAACAAAGTGAAGAACATCGAGTTTCTCGCAGAAGCTTGTTGCGATTTCTGGGTTTCTCTTCCCTTTGGATGCTGATGGGAGCCTTCATCCAGAGGGCCGATGGGTTGTGGTCAGCCTTGAGAGGGCCCCGTAGTGAGGGAATTGATGTGGCCAAAGAAGGGGAACTGGGGCCCGGCGACTACCGTCTCTTTAACTACCCGAATCAGGCGTCGCCCGCCATTCTGATCCGTTTGGAGTCCGGCCGCTACGTCGCCTTCAGTCAGAGTTGTACGCACCTGATGTGCCCGGTTCACTTTTCGAAAGCTAGGGGTCAGTTGGTCTGTCCATGTCATCAAGGTTACTTCAGTGCTGAAGACGGTCGGGTCCTGGCTGGTCCACCTCCGCGATCACTACCCCAATACAGGGTCAGGGTGGCGAGGGGAATGATTCGTGTGATTTGATTGCGGGTTCAACCGGGGCACCGTTGTGGGGGTGCCGGGAATCTGGGCCGAGGCTGTCGAGTCCCTCCTAAATCGGCTTCAGACGCAGCCATGCTTTCCCCAATGGTGGGCCCAGTGAAGAGGAACAATCGCAGGCCGCCACCGTCGTTGGTAATTAGGCCGAGGCAACCCAACAGCTCTCCGCATTTTTTCTCGGCGAATTCAAAGCAGCACGATTATCTGCCTCATGCCGGTCCCTCGGGAACCTGCCTTGGGTGAGAAGTCAATCTGAATAAAGGTGATAATACTGCTTATGGGAAAGTATCGTCCCAAGGGTTTGTTGCTGGCGGGGTGGAAGTCCCGCAAGGCGAAAGACTTAAAACTCCCGGGACGATGTGAACGAGTCCATCCCAACCATGACAAGCCTTCTTTATTCTTTCCATTGAGGTTGAACCAAAAAGGGGAGGGCGGGTGTTAATGGGAAACCGCGTGCCCGAAGCAGCGCAGAGAACGGAGGCTTGTCAATCCATTAGCGAGATCCGTTCATCAACACCTTCGGGCCATTGATTTCTGTTGACGAGATCTCTGATTGATCCCTAAGTGTCCAATAGAAGCACCATGAAAGCCAACCGTCATCCGCATCCGACGTTCCCTTTGTCCAACGATAAAGATGATTTGGGATTCACCCTCATTGAGCTGCTCGTCGTGATTGCCATTATCGCGATCCTGGCCGGAATGCTCTTGCCTGCCCTGGGCTCCGCGAAAAACCGGGCAAAACTCACGAGTTGCATGAGTAACCTTCGCCAGATTGGCATCGGCCTTTCACTCTATGCCGACGAGAATGAAGATCGATTGCCTCCTGCGCTCTTCAACCCAGAAAAGGTGTCAGGCTCCCATCCATGGCTCGGCTATCAACTATTCCTTGGGCCTGACGGCCGGACCGCGGATCTCAACACTCCTTTCAACCTTGGCTACCTGTTTCCTCAGTTTATTGACTCGGGAAAGATATTCTATGACCCTGGACTTCGCGAGATCAGATCGCTTCCGGTCCACATGGAAATGAGATGGTATCAAAGCGAGGAAACGCCATGGCCCATGGTGTTTGGCGGGCGGGTTCGAGGGAACTACGTCTATTATCCCCAATCGGACACCCCTCCCCGAATCCCACCTCAAGAAGGCAGGGAAGAATGGCGGTTGGTGGCGGAACGATCGACCCAGTTGGTGGCCCATCGCTCCATTGTGACGGATTTGATTCACACCGAAGCCAGCCGTCCCCACACGACGGCTAAGAATCCGATCGGCATCAATGCCCTATGGGGTGATCTGCATGTCTCATTCTCCTCCACCAAAGCAGCATTCGATCCGAAACTGTGGGATCAGGGTGCCGGAAATTCAGGCAATCAAAACCCCGGCAACAATCCCAGAAAATTCCGCACCATCGTCGGATTGCTTCGTCCCTAGGCTGCGGTCGTCTCAACCACCCCAGATTCACTGTTTCATCAATTACTTTGATCCTGATTTAACCCTCCGAGCGATTGAGTTTTTCATTGACGATATCCTCGGGACCGAGGGCCCATGATACCAACAAACCCACTGGGGAGGGGCCTCCTACGAATTCGTTTCTTGGTGTCGCCATTGGCCGATGGCAGCATTTGGTTGATGGGGAGGAAGGCCGGAGTTACTCTCAAGTGGGTTTTCGGGCACTGCTACGGTGGGCGGGATAATAGTAAGAAGCCTGTATGCTGTGATAGTATCGCCGATACTAATAGACTTAGATTCGGTGAGTGGATGGATCATGAAGAGTGCCGGCTCCCCAGCGACGGGAGCCGGCACTTTATCTCTGTTTCATGCAACACGCTGTGGAAGCGGTCTGTCGAGGGATGCATTGAGAGGAATAAGACGTCCTTGATGCCTCATTGCGTAACGAGCTCAGCGGCTGCTGTTTTCATGGTGGTTGCCAGGACGTTATAGGTTTCTGTCCAAGCTTCATTGACTTCAGGGGTGAATGCCTCGCCAAGACCTTTTTCAAGCGTCCACAAGAGCGCACTGCCGACGGTAGCGTAGTGTTCGTCTATGACTCCGTAGGAAGAATGGCGTTTACCGAGTGCTTGAACTGCAGGGATAAGTTCCTCCAACTTGGTGAGAGAACCAACTGCAGTGTTTATCATTTGCATCAATTTGCGACCTTGCTCCTCAATGTCTGATTTGAAGAGGGGTTTTAAGCTGGGATCGAGCTCAAAAAGTTTCCCGTAGAATAACTTGGCTGCTTGATCTGCGATCGGCACGACTTTGCTCCAACTGCATTGGACGAGTTCGATTTGTTTTGCTGTCATAATGGGTGACTGATATGCTTTAGGTGATTACGATTGTTTAGAGGTCTTCTATTGATCCGTGTTCCCAATACTGAGGTGTAGCATTAATTTAACCGCCGCAGCCACCTCTGTGTCCGATAGTGTTTTTTCTCCTCCACGGGGGGGCATCTCGTTTCCAGAGGGGCTTTCATAGCCCTCGATGGCGTGTTTAATGAGGAGGTCTAGGCCCTTACGCCTTCGGGTCGACCAATCGGATTTCTTCCCGGTGCGGGGAGCCCCTGCTTTTCCAATTTGATGACATCGACCGCAGTACTGGATATAAATATCCTGTCCCTTGGCGAGGACAGGATCCAAAGGCCTTGGTAAGTTGCTCACATCGATCGGCTGGAACGTTACTGCCTCCTCGGGATTTGTTCCCAACCTTGATGATGGATTGTCACAGGAGACAATGAGCATCAACAAGAGAAGGTAACGTCCAGTCGTTGGCACGATGAATCGGTACTTTGAGGCGCTTTGTTATGAAGGTCGTTAAGGTTATGAATTGAGGGGAATGCGAATGACAATTCCCCCCATGACGTCACCAATCTTGAAATCGGTTCGGGGACTATCTTTGTGTTCGTTGTGACATTTTACGCAAGCCGTCGCGACCCCGACGTCAGCATAAATCGCGGTGAAGTATTTTTGATTACCCAATTCTTCCTCACCGTAAAAAGGAGTGGTACCCCCATTGGAGTCGATGAAGTCGAGTCCCCTAATCTCAACGTCAGTTTTGGGGGCATGTTGTTTATTTACTGGCCATTTGGAGAGCAGGCCATAGGTAAACCCGACGTTTTTCTCCGTCACCATCTCGGCACCCATTCGGAACATTTGTGCGGGCAACGGGAGTGCTTTGTCATCCTCCCAGTGTTCACTTGCCTTGATGATGTTCTGTTCATTGGCTAATCGATTGACCACCTTCTTGGTGTAGACCGTGCGATCTGATTCCATCACGGCGTGCAAGGCATCCGCCATTGTTTGAGGGCTGACGCCGCTTTGAGTTGCTGGTTTGGAGGAGGAAGAACCACTAGAACAGGCGACCAGCGCACTCGTCGTCGCGAGTAAGAGGCCTTTGATAGTATTTTTGTATCGGTGATGGACTCGTTTCATAGTATAGGTTTTGTTATTGCTTATTTTTGAGTTTTCTCGATCCGTCGCCGTGCCAGTTCGAGGCTTTCGATATGACGCGATGGTCGTCCGAGAAAATTTGATCGAATGAGTAGCGGATCAGCTAACGAATCGATGGAGAATTGAAGTCCGTGACATTGAAGGCACACGGATCGAATCATCTTTTCGTTCGGTTCTAGATTCCAATTCTGGTTGTGCTCGATATGGAAACGGACTGTGCCGTCTGGATCCTGACGGGAGACGCGGGGAAGGTGGCATGTCGCGCAAGACACACCGGTTTCAGGCTGGTCCGGAGTTGAGACTTGATTTTGCCAGAGTTGATAGTGAGGTGACTGGAAATAGGCTCGGGAATGGTCGTCGTCGTGGCATGAGATGCAGGCAGTGACAGCTGCCTTCTCGGAGTTGAAAGCGTGTGATTCGTGGCAGGAATTACAGCTTAAGGATTCGTGGTGTCGACCCGGTTTCATCTCGAGCCGTGCCTGACCGAGTGTCATCGGCGCGAGGTGACGGGATTGGCGCATTCCGTGTCGGCCTTTCATCCAGCCCTTTGTCTCGTTTTCATGACAGTCTCTGCACCCAGTATGATTGACGGTGTCGGTCCACAGAGTTTGTCCCGACTCGGAAAGCGTCGCGTGGCAGTCGGTGCAGTTAACCCCGGCCCGGGCGTGAGAGCTATTCGCCCAATCTTCAATGGTGGCCGAACGTTCTGATTCCAGATTCTCATGATGATTGGCATCCGCTATGGTCAGCGGGCGAAAGAATTCGATGAGTTGATCCTCCTGAAGTTCGGCTTTGAGATCCCGTCTGGGGGGCAGTGTGACGTTCGGTTTGAAGTCGGGTTCATCCAGATGCTTAAGCAGAAAGTCTTCGTAGAGGGCCGAATTGTCGTGAAAGTTGTGGCATCCGGCATTAGCGCAGGATTGAAACCCATAGTTTTCGTGACTCGGACGTTCCTTAGCGATCTCTTCATGGCAGTGGAAACAGTAGTCTTCGGGCAGGGTGAGCCCCATTTCGTGAGTCTGATCCGGGCGATGCTCGATGTGACAGGTAATGCATTTCCGAGCGTCCAGCTTTTCTAGGCGATCGGCGTTTCGGGGGTCCGTAAACTTGTTCTTGGGATGGGAATCGTTGGCGGCTTCCAGATCGGCACCATGGCAATCCAAGCAAGCTTGTTCCTTGATTCCCATCATTGGGGTATGACAGGCCTGGCAATCCAATTCGATTTGGTAATGACCGTCGGTGGTAGGTCCAGGGAGAAAGAGGCTTTGATCGTTTGATTGAAGACGGAAGGCGAAGTAGACGATCAGTCCAATCGTCACTGCGATCCAAAGCAACCATGGGAGAAATGAATTCACCGGTGTTCAGTAGTAGTAAGCTTTAAAAGCATGGAAAAAAACGAGTACGGGCAGTGGCCAGAAGAGAACGATGTGGAGGAGGGTGCTGAAGCCTCTGAGGCGTTTGATTAAGGGGTAGCTCAGGCGCGCTTCGAGTGAATTGACAAACCCTGCCAGGGCGCCGGCCACAGCCAGTGCCAGGAAATTGACCATGAGGAGGAAGTTAAGATTTTCTCCCAACCGGAGTCCGGTATGGGTGATTAAAACAAACAAGCAAAGGACTCCCAGAGATGCATGCAGGGCTCTCCAGTAGCCGAAGTTTCCGAATTGAATCCTTTTGATCCGTTTGCGGAGTGACAGAAGCAGGCTCAAGGCGAAGAGAGCGGCGAGTGAGTACCCGCTGACAAACCTCGAAAAGGAATCGGTCCAGAGGAAATCAATCGAGGGGGTTATCACGGAGGTCGAGTTGGGGATTGGTGGGAGAAGCAAAATGACAAGGGCGGCAATGACGCTCACTACCGAAGCGATTGCGAGTCCCCGATAGCCCTTAACGGGAAGTGTTGTGATGGGAGTCCCGACAAGATTCGCGAGAAGGGGTTTGCAGGATCCGCAGACGGAAGATGCCCCGGTGATCCGGGTCAGATCCTCGACGGTGGAGGCTGTTTGATTTTGTAGGTGTTGACTGAGACAGGCTCGGTTCACTCGGAGGCAGTTGCAGACGATTGCGTTGGGAGGCCACAGGGAGACTGCGAGTTCCTGATGGGTGGCCCAGATATTGCCGCTGTAACGAAAACGAACCTTTTCCCATTGCCAGATTCTCTGTCGGCGATCAATGGCTTGTTTGAGCCTGTTGATCTCATTGTAGTCGCCAACGATGGTGGCTCCAACCAGTCGTCCATCACGGATCAAGAGTTGACGAAATACTTCCTTGCTTGCGAACTCGAGATGCTCACCTTGACCGTTGAAATCGCCGAGGGTCGAAACTGAAACACCGATCAGTTTAAGTTGTGTCGAGAATGGACTTCCTGAGAATTGATCTGGTTGTCCATTAAGTCTGGCTGCGAGGGTATCTGCCATGGCATACCCCGGGCCGACGAGACCGTAGGAGATGCCACGGTGACTGGCGCAGTCTCCAATGGCTGCGATTGTGGGCAGAGAGGTCTCCAGTGAGTCGTTGACTTCGATGCCACCGCGTTTCGAGATGCTCAATCCGGTTTTTCGGGCCAGTCCGTCGGTGGGACGCACGCCAGAAGCGATCACCACCATATCAACTAAAAGCGCTTGATCGTTTCGGAATTCGATAATGAGATTCTGACCCTGTTCTCGAATGGACTGGGTGTGCTGATTCAGATGAACGAGAAACCCGCGGTTCTTGAGTTGAGTTTCCAGGACCTTAGCCCCAGGGATCGGGAGCTGTCTGGACATGAGACTGACGCTCCTTTCAATGATATGGGTCCTGAGCCCGAGTTCCTTGAGAGCATCCGCCGCTTCGAGTCCCAGTAGACCTCCTCCAATCACAGCTGCCCGGTGTGAGAACTTCGCCTGATCGCGGATTGCCTTCACATCCTCCAGGGTCCGGTAGACAAAGACCCGAGGAAGGTTGCATCCCAGAATGGGAGGGATGATAGGGGCCGAGCCCGTCGCAATGACGAGTCGATCGTAGGCGCGGATGATACCCGATCGAGTGGAAACCGATTTTTTCTCGGTGTCGATGGATGTGACCGGATCGCCGGTAAAGAGCTCAATGTGACGTTCTCGATACCAATCCTTGTTTGCGAGTTGTAGTTTTTCGGGAGGTTTGTTGCGAAAGAAGTCCGTGAGGGTGACGCGATCGTAGGCGGGATGGGATTCCCCTCCGAAAACTGTTATTTGGTATTGTGACTTTGGTGCACCGCTGGTCAGGCGCTCGAGAAATCGGAAACTGACCATACCGTTTCCGATGACGACAAGTTTTGGTTGGTTCCCAGACGCTGGTTTTTCCTGGTAAATCTGATGGCTTGAAAAGACAGGAGGGTTGTTGTTTGGTTTTGAATCCGGTTGGCATTCCGCTAGAACCTTTTTCTTTTCCTTCGACTCCATCTTTTTAAGGAGACCGTGCAGATTGATTCAGGGCTTGGTGTTGTTACCCCGGGCCGTTCCAAAAGGTTGGAGCCCCCCTCACCAGCGGCTGTTACTCGTTCCGATCGGCACGATAGGAGCGCGATGTATGCCACCTTGAGGAAGGCGCATCTTTTGGGGCGACGGAAATTCTTGGAGAAATTAATGAATCATCCTTATCGTTGCCCCTATCGCCGCGCGTGGAGAGGAGATTGAGAGCCTTGACCATTCTCGTTTTGACCAGGTGAATTAAAACGAGAGATCAGCGTGATGGATGTCTCCTTTGAGTGATGACAATTGGGTGGTCTAATCGAGACATGTGTGCGGTCCCCGATGACCAGGCAGGTGAATGGATTTGATCAGAATGTCCATTCCGAGACCACGACCAAGAAGATGGTGGTGCCTGGGTTGGTCCGCTGTTTCAAATTCATCACAACTTGTATGGTGAGTGATGGGTTGTGAATGGATTGAGTTTTTTTGACTGTTGCCTTGAGGCAAGGGAACTGGTGGCTAGATGGTTTTCCAGGGATTGAGTAACTCGACTGAGCAGTTTGATGTGGTGATTGTTGGAGCCGGCGGCGCGGGCTTGATGGGCGCGCGGACCGCGGGGTTGCGCCATCGCTCGGTGTTGGTTCTGGAACATAACGAACGCATCGGAAAAAAAATCCTGATTTCAGGGGGCGGCCGCTGTAATTTCACCAACCTCGATGTCGGTCCCGAACATTACCTGTCCGCCAATCCCCACTTTTGTCGGTCGGCGCTTTCGCGCTACCCGGCCGATCAGTTCATTGAGCTTGTTCGGGAGCACGGGATTGCGTTTTATGAAAAGACCCTGGGCCAACTTTTTTGTCGCACCTCATCGCGTGAGATCGTCGAGTTGCTCCGTGCCGAATGCCGGCGCGCAGGGGTGCATTTGAAAACGGGATGCCGGATCCATGAGATTGAACGCACGGACCGTGAACCCCGTTATCTGTTGAAAACCAGTCATGGCGACTTCGCCTGCGAGTCCCTGGTGATGGCCACCGGCGCGCTTTCGTTTCCCAAGCTGGGGGCCACCGATTTCGGCTACCGGGTTGCCGAGCAATTTGGGGTGCCCGTGATTGATCCCCGCCCAGGATTGGTGCCGCTCATTCCGGAGTTGGCAGACGGAAGGGCGTGGCCTTTTGCTGAGTTGAGCGGGATCTCCCTGGAATGCGTCGCCTCTGCCGCGGGGCACGCCTTTCGCGAGAATCTCCTTTTCACCCATCAGGGATTGAGTGGTCCCGCCATTTTACAGGTTTCCAATTACTGCTCCATGGGGGAATCCTTCACGCTCAATCTCGTTCCTCATCTGGAACGTGAGGCGTTGTTGGAAGAGGCCCGCACCCAGCGGTTCACGGCTGCCCGGTGGCTCGAGCAATGGTTCCCCAAGCGCGTTGCAGCGGCGCTCGGCCGGCAACTGGCGCCGGCCACCCCCCTGTCGCAGATGAAACAAAGCGAGCGGGCCCGACTCATTGAACAACTCTTTGGTTGGAAACTCCGGGTGAAAGACACCGGGGGGTATGGCAGAGCAGAGGTCACCGTGGGGGGCGTGGATACCAATGCCTTGTCGTCCAAGACGATGGAATGCCATGCCGTCGCAGGTCTTTATTTTATCGGGGAGGTGGTCGATGTGACGGGCTGGTTGGGTGGCTATAATTTCCAGTGGGCCTGGGCCAGTGGACACGCGGCGGGTGAGGTGATCTAGCGCGACCGGCTGGCCAAGAATGATTGTCCCTGACGGAAGCCTGCCGCGACCGGGCCGAATCGGCGGTGAGCTCGGCGTCGATGAGGAGGAGGCTCGGCCCCGGGGCCAAAGGCGGGGGAGTTCATCTCAGGAGTCTGCCTTCGCGGAAGACCCGTCAACGAATTGAATCATCCACGCGTTTGTCCGCTCTTGAGACACCCCCGTGAGAGCCCCCTCAAGATTCGTCAACGTCACCCGGCTCCTCGCGTCGGGCCAAGGTGCGCCGCCTTTCGATGCGATGGATCCTGCGGTTGATCAAGAGACAGGGGATCCATCCGAAAACCGAAGCGAACAATACCAGGAAGGCGAGTGGTTGGATGGAAAGGAGTTCCTGAAGATAGGACCACAGGGCCTTGCCCCAGAAGAGGATCAATACCGGGAGGGTTGGAAGCATGACCACGCTGAGCAGGAGGCAGAGTAACCAGACCACGGTCGCAACCCGTCTGACCATCACCCAGGTTCTGATGCTTCGGTGCCCGTGCGCTTGATCTTCAATCAATGTTTCCTGGTCAGTCATGCAAGATTCTACCTTTCCTCATGTTGTTGTCCCCGGTCGGGCGAGACGGTTCCAAGTGGGTTTGAAGATGAGGCTTATTCTTCCTCTCACTATCCGGCGATTTTTTGAGCGGCGTTTCATCCGCCAACGACCGAATCACTTCGGCCCTACTTCCCGTTGTTCCAAATGATGTGGGTGCCGCTCTTACCGGGAACGATGAGATCTTTCCAGCCGTTTCCATCGAGGTCATGAACCCGGATCTGGAGCCCGGTGCCGGGGCCTTTGCCTGCGGGGGCCCTGGAGATGAGGTGTTTGGTCCAAGTGCGGGTCCGCGGAAGCCAGTGATAGGATTGAAGGGTGATGTCGTCGTCCGCACCGGCGTCCCGACCGGAGTGGGCGTAGTAGCGTTTGCCTGTGATGAGCTCCGGTTGGCCGTCGCGATCGATATCATCCCAGGCCAGCGCATGAGCCTGGGAAAACTTTTTGTCGATGAGATGCTGACGCCAGGCGGTGGTGCCGTCGGGTTGGGGGGCGAGTTGTTCGTGCCAGTAGAGCCCGTAGCTGTGCCCATCGCCCCAGATGAGGTCGTTGCGACCATCGCCATTGAGATCGACGACGAGAATGGGGCAACTGGCGTGAGGGAGGTCGAAGTCGTGGTGACGTTTCCATGGTCCAGAGTAAGGGCCGGCGGCGGGTTGTTCATACCAACCATGTTGGTAGACCAGGTCCTGTCTGCCGTCACCGTTGAGGTCGCCGAATCCGAGCCCGTGCCCGTTGCTCTGGCGGCCGCGTGTTGCGACCACGTGCTCCTTGGCGGTGACCTTTCCGCTGGGGCCGCGGACGAGGCGGAAGATCTGCATGGAATTGCTCTTGTTGTATGAATTCTCGATGAACTCGGGGGTTCCATCTCCGTCGATATCGTGGAGGAAGCTGGCCTCGTTATGGGCCTCGCCCGTGTCCACGAGCGGGTGAACGGCCCACAGTCCTTGGTCATAGTTGCCGGCTCCGGGGTTTTCGAACCAGTCCACATTCTTGAGTGTGAAGCCGCCGGAGATGACGTCGAGATCGCCATCCCCGTCCATGTCGTAGAGATGTTCCGAGCAATTCTGCATGTAGTCGGCTTTGAAGGGCAGGATCTTGCGCAGCGGCCGCTGCTTGAAATCAGGGGCCTGGTACCAGAATTCGCCCGAGGTAATGTCGGCCCGGCCATCGCCGTCGATGTCCCCCACCGAGAGGCCTTCATTATTATCCTTGTGGAGCCATTGCACTCGCCATTGAAGTCCGGCGCCAGAGTCGGTCTGGGCCATGATTACCGAGAATCCCGTGGAAACGATCCCGATGACGGAAAAAACGAAAAGGGTGTGCTTCATTGTTAGATCCAATCGGTCGCGCCATGAATGCAGGGCGCGTCGGACTCAAAAAATAGCCGCCTAGCTCACCTTTTCAACCGCCAATTGACGGGTTGCCGCCAGCCACAATCCGTCCAATTCCGTAGGACGATAAACACGACGTGATCGCGTTGAATTCCCTTTGGAGGGCACCTGCCAGATTTGGCCCAAGTTGAGCAAGCGATTGGGTGCGTGCTTGGTGATTCATTTTATTGAGACCCACTCACTCGATTTGGGTTCGTTGGCGAGAGGTGGCCTCTTTGGGGGGCTAGCGATTTCTCGAGGGGGGGCGTCGCGAGTCCCCTGGAAACCACATGAGGTCATATTCAATGAATTCCTGGGTCTCAAAGTCGGCATTGCCCCCAACATAGGTGATCACACTCCCCGGGCGGGACCCTGACCCGGACCCGTGCCGGGCGTGTTGCTTTTTCGGGCGGTTCTGCGTGGAGCCGATGGGGTGGGGGCCACCGGCGTTGTAGACCCGCTCGTGATCCCAGTCCGGTGCAATGAAGTAGGTTGAACATCCGAAGAAGAAGATGCGCGAGGGATCCTTCACCGTTTGGAACTTCGGCATCTTGATGCCGGCCGGGCCTGCCAGCCGTTCGTTGACGCCGTAGGACAAGATCGCCTCCTCGTCGCGACCCGGCATTCGCAGTCGAAACTTCCTGAGCTCCGTGAAATCGTGGCCGCCTTCCGATTCGGCGGGATCATGGAAGATCTTCAATGTCGAAAAATACCCCGCCCGAATCATCGCTTTGATCCACTCGGCATGGTCACCGCCCGTGGCTTTGGGAAAGTTGCCCTCGTAATCGTCGCCATACATTTGGGTGGAGAGGGCGATCTGCCGCTGATTGCTCATGCAGAGCACTTTTCGGGCGGAAACCTTGGCCCCGGCCAGGGCGGGCAACAGCATGGACGCGAGGATGGCGATGATCGCCACCACGACCAACAGTTCGATCAAGGTGAAGCCGCCGAGCGGGCGGGCGACCGGGGGTTGGAGCCTCGGTCCCGGAGGAGTTGCTTTATTCATGGGATGACGATTCAAATCCTCAAGACCATTGAAGGCCGTTGGAGGCCTGTTCAATGGGCGAGTCGGCTTTGACATCAGCGGATTGGAATCGTTTAGTCAAGCGCGTTGATGTGCTTAATCAATGGAGGAGATGCTTTCATCAAGAAAGGAGGCGATTGTTCTCTCCGGGTAAATCATGGGGATCGGGCGATCACGGTTGAATGATGAAATCAGCATTGATTGATTGCCAGAAAGCGATCCGGTGTTTCATCGTGCCTGGGAACAAGGTCGATTGAGAAATTGGGGTCAGAGATGATTTCTTATTGCAACGTTTCCAAACGGTTTAATTCGGAGGGATCCCCGGCGGTGGACTCGGTCACCTTCGATGTGGCCGATGGGGAAACCCTTGTTTTGTTGGGATCTTCCGGGAGCGGAAAATCCACCCTGCTCAAGATGACCAACCGTCTGATCGAGCCCACTTCCGGCAGGATTTCATTGGATGGTGAGGATGTCATGAGAGGGGATCCGGTCAAACTTCGACGCAAGATGGGTTACGTGTTCCAGGGAATCGGGTTGTTTCCCCACTATTCCGTCCGCGCCAACGTGGGGATTGCCCCCCGTCTGAAGGGCGAGGACGCTGCCACTCGAGACCGGCGAGTCTCCGAACTGCTTGATCTCGTTGGCCTACCGGAGCGGGAGTATGCCGAGCGATTTCCAGACGAACTCTCCGGAGGCCAACAACAACGGGTTGGAGTCGCACGGGCCCTGGCCGTCGATCCGAAGTATCTCCTCATGGATGAACCCTTCAGTGCTCTCGATGCCATGACGCGCCATGTGCTGCAACAGGAACTGCTCCGTCTCAAAGAAACCCTCAAGAAGACGATCCTCTTCGTGACACACGACATTTTTGAAGCCCTGACCCTGGGCGACCGGATTGCCGTGATGCACAATGGCAAACTCGAACAAGTTGACACCAAGGAAACGATCCTTGCCAAACCGGCGACAGATTTCGTGCGTGAGCTGTTTGCCAAACCGGTCCGCCAACTCGCAGCATGCGGGGCTTTCATGGAACATGGGCCAGAGCGGGCTGGGGAAAAGGAGAGATGATCGAGTCTCTGCAGGAGCGCCTGCCGGAACTTTGGTTGCGGGGAGGCGAACACATTGTCCTCACTGGAATCGCCACCAGCGCCGCCATGATCATTGGTGTTCCCCTTGGGGTGCTGGCGTCGCGGGCCAAGGCGTTGCGCGTCCTCATCACGGGAACGGCCGGGATCCTTCAAACCATTCCAAGCCTGGCAATGCTGGCGTTTTTGCTGGCGCTCCTCAACCAGATCGGCGCCGTGCCGGCCGTGATCGCACTCACCCTTTACGCATTGCTCCCGATCGTTCGGAACACCCTGGCGGGATTGGAAGGCGTTCCGACCGAGATCAAGGAAGCGGCGGATGGGATGGGCATGACCGCCGGTCAACGGCTCAGGATGGTCGAACTCCCGCTTGCCCTTCCGGTGATCGTCACCGGTATCCGGACCGCCGCTGTCGTCGGTGTCGGGATTGCGACCCTCTCCGCCTTTATCGGGGCGGGTGGGTTGGGGCAGTTCATCAATCGGGGGCTCTCCCTTTCCAATCATCACTTGATCCTCCTCGGTGCCATTCCCTCAGCGGTGCTCGCTCTGTTGGTCGATGCCGCCATCGGCGGCGTTCATTGGGCCGTCTCTCATCGGGCGAAGAAACCCGTTCTCAAGCGGGTGGCGCTGGCCTTTCCCGCGATCTTGTTCGCCATTGGGGTGATTGCGACCAACGCGCCCAATCCCTTTGTCCAAGAGGACTCACGAACCGGCTCTCCCATCGGCGGCATCATCCGCATCGGATCCAAGAACTTCACCGAACAGATCATCCTTGGAGAGCTGATGGCCCAGCTGATCGAGCGCGATACGGACCTACGAGTCGAGCGTCTTTTCGATCTGGGCGGCACCATGATTTGTCACGGAGCCTTGGTGGCGGGGGAGATCGATCTTTATGCAGAATACACGGGGACGGGGCTGACCGCGGTACTCAAGCAACCGGTCCGTTCCAATCCTGGCCAGGTTCGCCAACGCGTTGAAACGGCCTACGCCGAGCAGTTCCAACTCCGGTGGCTCGAACCGTTCGGGTTCAACAACACCTACGCGATCACCGTCCGCGAATCCGTCGCTGAAGATCAGGGTTGGACCGTGATTTCCGACCTTCATGGGGTCGCTCAAGATCTGATCGCCGGCTGGACGTTTGAATTCAGCGAGCGCCCCGACGGCTATCCGGGCTTGCGAGACTGCTACGGGTTTTCCTTTGGCAGGGTGCGCGATTTGGAATCCGCCCTGATGTATCAGGCGATTGCCAGCGGGGAAGTGGATGTGATCTGCGCTTTCACCACGGACAGCCGTATCGTTGCCAACGCGCTGAGGGTGCTCAAGGACGACCGGCTATTCTTCCCTCCATACCAGGCGGCTCCCGTCATCCGTCAATCAACCCTTGACCGGCATCCCGAGTTGGATGCCGTCCTGAACCAGTTGGCCGGTCTTCTGACCGACGCGGTGATGTTGGAACTCAATGCCCGAGTGGATCAGCACAAGCGATCCCCGGCACGCGTCGCAGCATCCTTTCTCAGTGAAACCTTGTAAACGGGATCATTGAAGAAGAGGAGCCACCGAGTGGGACGGCAAGGCTGCCGAGATATCATGGCGTTCGGATCATGGGATGGAACGGGACCTGATTCTTGATGACGACTCCAACCGTGTTTGGTTTGTCGCTTTCCTGGGTGAATCGAAGGAGGAGTCTCGAACGGATGCTTTTTCTGGTTGGTGGTTGAGCCGTCACGACCATCTTCTCTTCTACTCCTTTTTAAAAGACCAAGTGAATCGAGGCGCTGGCGAGGACCGTCCTGCACGCCGTGTTTGCATCGGCGGCACGATCGAGTTGAGTCCTTGGTTCAAGGGAGGTTAGAGAGGGTTTCACTGGGTTGAAAAGAGAACTTGTTGAAGCATGGTTCTGCTATCTCAAATCTCGAGACGGGACCCTCATGCACGCGCCAACAAGGATTCAAACAAACGGTTCTGAAGCGAGAGGATCTTCCATCCAGCGATCTCAGGGGGTATGAGGCCCTTCACCAACGATGACCATCGTCAAACAGTTCGGACTTGGAATGGGTCTCGTTGTTGGGCTAAGAGAAGATATGAATTTCCCCATGTCATTTCGCTTCGGTGGGTTGGTGTCGGCGATTCTCTCGGTTCTCTCACTCTGTTATCCCAGGGCGCAGGAGGTGGGGGGGGCGTTCCGGCAGACGGCGAGGCCGGTTCTCATTCGGAACGAGCACAATTCGCTGCTTCAACTTCGGATTGAGTGTCCCCAACCCGACGTGATGCTTCGATCCATTGAACTGGTGCTGGATGGCGTGGAGGCTCTCGAGTCGGTGCAGTTCTATGGCACAGGCGATGAAGGGAATCTCTCGCCGGCGAAAACGTTTGGCGAACGCCTTCCGGCGCGGGCAAGCCTTCGAGTGCGCGGGCATACCCGGCTCGAGCGCGGCGTGAACCATTTTTGGTTGTCAAGCCGGGTCAGGCCGAATGCCAATCTGACTCAAGGGGTTGATGCCCGGGTGATCGCCATTCATACGTCGGTCGGCGTGATCGCTCCTCTCGACGAAACCCCCCTTGTGAGGAAACGGATTGGCATTGCCTTGCGCCGGCATTGGGATGACGGGGTTCACACCTACCGCATTCCCGCCCTGGGCATCACCCCGAAGGGGACACTCCTTTGTGTTTACGATATGCGGCGGCGGAAACGCAAGGATCTGCAGGAGGACATTGACATCGGGTTGCTCCGCAGTACGGACCAAGGGCAGACCTGGGGGCCGCAGCAAGTCGTGATGGACATGGGTAATTATGGTGGTCTGGGGCAGGAGGTCAATGGGTGCAGTGATCCAGGAATCATCGTGGACCCCGCCACGGGCGAAGTGTTCTGCTTCGCCTTATGGATGCATCAGAAAGCGGGAAAACA
>DEAY01000494.1 GCA_002348345.1 Verrucomicrobia bacterium UBA2970 | reverse complement strand
GGTTTACGGAGCCGAACATCTTCTGACTCGGCGGGTGGAATCGGAAGCGGTGGGACGCAAATTGATCGACCTGATTCGATGGTGGGAGGACCATGTGAAGCTCCATAACGCATCGATTGACAACAACCCATCGTACGGAAACAAAGAAGGGGGGCTGTCGACCATCTATGAAAAGAGCCTGGGCGCGATCGCCAAGGCGGGTCAATCGCCTCTCGCTGAGGTCTATCGTTACGCGGAGCCCATTAAGGCCCAGGGACTCTGTTTCATGGATACCCCGGGCAATGATCCTGTGAGCATGACCGGCCTGGTCAGTGGGGGATGCAACGTGGCAACCTTCACCACGGGACGGGGTAGTGTTTATGGGTGTAAGCCCTCGCCCTGCATCAAAATTGCGACGAACAGTCCTCTGTATCATTGGATGGAAGACGATATGGACATCAACGCAGGGACGGTCTTGGATGGATCAGAGACCGTTGAAGAGGTGGGCTGTCGGATCTTTGAGAAAATCCTTTCCGTGGCCGATGGCGAGCGGACCAAGAGTGAGTTAGCTGGAATGGGCGACGAAGAATTTGCTCCGTGGGACATCGGCCCAATTCTATAGAGCGGTCCTTAGATGAAAGACATCGGCCGCTTTTCTAGGGTGGTCCAATTGCTGGTGAATACAACCAAGGATGGAGTGTTCCGCAATGATCGCAGCCAACAAGGGCCCTGAGTGGGCTCAGGGAACGTCGATCGTTGCTCATACGGTTGAGGGATTGGGGGGACGCTGAATCATGGTAGACCTTCTTCAATACTTACTGGCGGCTGATTGATTCGACGGCGCTGCAGAGCGGGCTTACCACCGTGGAGGGCGACCCTTTCGCCCCTGCGTGGCGCCGGCGGGGGGCCGGGAGCCTGCCATTGGGAAGCCTATCCGGATCATCAATTTATTCAAAACTTGGGAACGCTGGTCTGTGGCGCTTCAAGGGGGCTGTTGGAAGGATCGGGTTTACCCATTCGGGGACGGCGATGAGCGAGATGTCCAGGGTCGACTTTTTCGATCGCCCGTCGGTCGCCTGGCTCGATGCATGGACCTGATCACTGCGGAGGAAGTAATTCGGCGGATCGAGCGGTCTTCTCAAGGCGGGGCCCTTCGTGGATTGACCTCTCGGGAGATCGTTGGGAGTCGACAGGCCATCGAGCGAATGGTCGAGAACCCCTTTGTCGACGGTGACGAAGGGAAGGCCATGCGAGGGCGATAGGATCGTCGCTCCAGTGTCGGCGGGTGCCCGTTGTTCAATGATCGGGGTTTTGTTAGAGTCCAATGATGTCGATTCGATGGATGGTACCAGTGTTTGCCTTGTGGGCCGCTCAGGCGACTGCCGCTCCGGCTCGCCTGACGATAGAATTGATTGAACCCCAGTCGAAGAAACCGATTCCCGGTTGGTTCCGGATTTTGGATGGGTCGGAGCAACCCGTCGTTCTGGAAAGCGAATTCTCTCGAGGCGTGGGCCTACGCCCCAACCATCCGGCGCAGCGATGGTATGCGATTTCCAGCAAGAAAGTGCTCGAGCTTCCGAAATGGGAAGTATTTGTCGAAGCATTCTCAGGAATCAATTCAGAGAGGATCCGTCGCAAACTGGATCTTCGGTTCTTTGATCGACTCAGTGTGCAGTTGCCGGTCAGAGAACTCATTCCACTTGCCAGGCAGGGTTGGCATGCGGGGAACACGCATCTTCATTTGCGTTCGCTGACGCGGGCACGGGCCGAGCAGTATCTCAAAACCGTTCCCGTCTCGGATCGCCTCGATCTGCTTTTCGTCTCCTATCTGTCGCGGCCCTCGGAGGAGGAAAGCTATATCTCAAATCGGTTGGGGCGTGACACCTTGCAATCTTTGGGACGGCCGGGACTGATTTTGGACAACGGCGAAGAACACCGCCATAATTTCGGAGCGTATGGCGAAGGGTATGGGCATGTCATGTTCTTGTCCCTGCCCCGCCTGATTGAACCGGTGAGCATTGGTCCTGGAATCACGGGGAAGGGGAGCGACTTCCCGCCGCTAGCGACCGGCATCGAGGAGGCCCGCGGTCTGAAGGCGATTGTAGTCTGGTGTCACAATCAATTGGGTTTCGAGGATACGCCCAATTGGTTGGCCGGCCGGGTGGATGCTCAAAACATCTTTGATGGCGGGTCTCAGGGCAGCTTTGGTGACCCCTACTATCACTACCTCAATGTGGGGCTCGCTGTCCCCCTATCGACGGGAACGGACTGGTTCATTGATGACTTTTCCCGGGTCTATGTGCAGATCCCCGGTCCGCTCAATCGCGAGGATTGGCTCCTGGGTTTGAGGAAGGGAAGAAGCTTTGTCAGCAACGGGCCCTTGTTGGAATTGACCATCGACGAGCAGGGGCTCGGGTCACGGCTCGAGTTCCAGGAACCGAAGGCGGTTTCCGTCGTTGCGCGTGGGGTTGGGCGCCATGATTTCGGTGCCTTGGAGTTGCTTCGAAATGGCCAGGTGATTCGACGGGTGCCGAGTCGGTTGGAGGATAAAGTCTTTCGCGCGCAAATCGAAATGGAACCCGTTGTTGGTGAGGCATGTTGGTTTGCCCTTCGCGTGAGTCGTGGCGCCCTCGATACCGAAGGGGCGCTGGTGGTGCCCTCCGCCGCGCCGCGTCGAGGCAGCGGAGGAGGAACCAATGAACTGGGCAAAGCATTGTTCGCGCATACGAGTCCGATTTACGTTGATTACCAGGGTCGTCGGGTGTTTGAGACGGATTCCGCCCGAGAACTTCTTGCCAAGCTCGATGTGGCGGTGAAACGGATTGATGAAAAAGGGGTTTTCCTCGAGCACCATCAACGCGAAACCGTGATGGAGGTCTACCAGGAAGGAATCCGGCAGCTTGAGGCCACACTCGCCTCAGCCGAGCAAGAGGAGGATGATCGGCAGGGTGATAAAGCAGCCCAAGGTGGAGTAGAACACGGCCTGGGTGAGTGACTCCACGTCGCCGCCGAAGACCCTAGCATAGACGATGGGGGCCATGGCGCTGGGCATGCCGGCGATCAGAATCAGAACCGATCGAAGAAGCCCCTCGATATTCAAGAGCGATGTGATCACGGCGGCCGCGAGGGGGGAAAGGGTCAGTCTCAGCAGCACCAGTCCAAGGAGTTTGGGTTCGATCCCTTTAATCTTGATACTGACCAGTTCCATGCCAACACAAATCAGAATCAGGGGAATGGCGGCCTGACCCAGAGCACGGATTGGGGACATCAGGGGACCGGGAACGCCGATCTCAAAAAGCCTAAAAAAAAGAGCGACGAGAATGACGGATAGAATGGGCATTTTCGCGAGGGTTAGCGCAGCTTCCCTTCTTGGCATTTGGCCGCGGGCTGCGACATAGATGGCGAAACCGTTGTGAGGAATCGCATTGATCGCCACCAAGAGTCCTGCGTAATGGAGCCCCTCTTGGCCAAAGGCAAAAAGAGCGATGGGAAAGCCGAGATTGACGGCGTTGAAGAAGGTCACAGAAAGAACGGCGCTACTCGTCGTTGAGGTGTCGAAGCCAACAAATGCCGAATAGAGGCGGCCGATCAGAGCCATCCCCCCGAGCAGGAGGCAGCAAAACAACGCGATTTTCCAGATCCATTCACCGGGGACCTCGACTTCCATCAAATTGGAGAAGAACAGCGGCGGCAGGAGGACATAGACGGAGACCCGACTGAGCGTGGCCCTGTCAAGGGGAAGGGTTCGGGCTGCAAGAATGCCGATGCCACAATAGAAGGCCAGTGGAAGCAAGGCGTTCAGATAGACCGAACCGAGGTTCGAAAGAAACGTCATTGGGTCACCAGAAGAAAGCTCAAGCTCGAGGGGATTCGTGACTAGGTTGCTGGCTTGAGTTTTTCGTCGACAATCGTTGCGGTCACGACGTCGGCACCGACATTCACCGTCGTTCGGGCCATATCAAGCAAACGGTCCACGCCGAGGATGAGCGCAAGGCCCTCGGCGGGAATGTTGAAACTAATCAGCAACCCGGCGATGAGGGGGAGTGAGCCGCCTGGAATTCCTGCCACGGCGATCGCGCTAAACACGGTGAGGAGAAGGAGGGTGACCTGACTCCCGATCGAGAGATCGATCCCATACACCTGGGCGATAAAGAGCACGACACAACCCTCATAAAGGGCGGTGCCGCTCATATTCATGGTGGCGCCCAGCGGAAGGACGAAGCCACTGGTGCTATTGGAGACTCCGATGACTTCTCGGCTGACCTGAAGACTGGTCGGCAAGGTGGCATTGCTCGAGCTGGTCGAAAACGCCGTAATGAGAACGGCTCGGATGGATCGAAAGAATTGAATTGGGGACCTCTTCGTGAAGAGTTTGAGCCAAACCGACATCGTTCCAAATAAATGAATCACCATGATCAGCACACACGCGAGCACGAAAAACATCAGAGAAAGGAGGAAATCAAGGCCCACGCGAACGATGGCGCTGAAAATCAAGGCAGGCACGGCGTAAGGAGCCAAGAGGAGGGCAAAGCGAACGATTTTGGTCATCAGTTCCGTCACGATGCTGAGAAACTCTTCGAAGCGTTGACGACGGGCTTCCGCCATCTGGGTTCCTGCCGCGCCGAGGAGAATGGCGAAGAGGATCAGCGGCAGGATTTGGAAATTAACCACCGATTGCATCAAGTTCCGAGGCATGAACATTTCCACCAGCGTGTTGAAGTTGAGCTTGGCCTGATTCTTTCTTACTTCCTCCACGTTCTGGGCTTGGCCAACAAACTCCGACTTGAGTTTTTCCTGGGTGTCCGCATCGAGGGATCCGCCTGGATTGAGGATGTTCATCATGATTAAACCCAGAAAAACGCCGATGGCCATATTCATGAAGAAGAAGCCCGCCGTCCGGCCTGCTAGCGGTCCCAGCTTGGCGATGTTGCCAAGCTGCACAATGCCCAGGGCTAGGGATGCAAAGACGAGCGGAATCACCACAAAAAAGAGCAGTCGCAGAAACACCTGGCCAAAGGGGTTGAGCACGTGTTCGGAGGCGTTTTGGGCGGCACTGAGGACTCCGGGGAAGAAACGCCCGGTTCCCACGGTGATGATGCCGAGCACGATGCCGGCAACCAAACCCCAGAGGATGCGAGTGGCCAGTCGGTGCGATTCGTTTTCACTGCTCATACTCGATTTGCCTGAAAGTCGATGGATCGATTCCCTCGCCGGAACCATTCGTTCCGGTTTGGCTGTTGGGGTCAGCCTATCAGGATCCCGTCGAGGAAATCGACTTAAATCCAAATCGCTGGATCCGTTTCTTGTCCCTGAAGGAGGGTTTGGGGAAGCGACACTGGGTCCGTCGATTGACAGCTCGCTTCGGGCTCTCTAGCTTGGCGCCAATGTTCGAATTGGTTTCTGCATATGCCCCGGCGGGTGATCAGCCGACCGCCATCGAGGCACTCACCGACGGGGTGAACGGAGGGGTCCCGCACCAGACGCTGTTGGGAGTCACCGGTTCAGGTAAAACCTTCACGGTTGCCAACGTCATCGCTCAAGTGAATCGTCCGACACTGGTGATCTCCCACAACAAGACGCTTGCCGCTCAGTTGTATGCCGAGTTCAAGGGTTTCTTTCCCCGTAATGCGGTCGAGTATTTTGTGAGCTATTTTGACTATTACCAGCCGGAAGCCTACCTCCCGCAGACGGACACATTCATCGAGAAGGATTCGAGCGTTAATGATGAGATTGAACGGATGCGGTTGTCGACGATGAGCGCTCTCTTTTCCCGGCGGGATGTGGTGGTGATCGCCAGCGTTTCCTGTATTTATGGGATCGGCAGCAAGGAAGACTATGAGTCGATGCTCATCTCGATCAAGGTGGGGGAGGCATTGACGAGGGAGCAGTTTTTGGGGCGCTTGATCGAACTGATGTATGAGCGAAATGACACCGCATTGAAGCGGGGCCATTTTCGCGTTCGCGGGGATACGGTGGAGCTGATCCCGGGTTACCTGGAGGAAGGCCTGCGGATCGAATTCTTCGGAGAGGAAATTGACCGGATCACCCGGTTTGATCCGTTGACCGGGAACGTCTTTGAGTCGCTTCCCTATGTGACCGTCTACCCGAGTAAGCAGTTCGTCACCTCACGCGATAAGATGAAGCGGGCCATCCTCACGATTCGAGAGGAACTGGGCGACCGGGTGGCTTGGTTTGAGAAGCATCAAAAGCTCCTTGAAGCCCAGCGAATCAAAATGCGAACTGAGTATGATCTCGAAATGATGGAGGAAATGGGGTTCTGTTCGGGAATCGAGAATTACAGTCGCCATATCAGCGGTCGCCCTCCGGGATCCCGCCCTCACTCGCTGATGGACTTTTTCCCTGAAGATTATCTACTCATCATGGATGAGTCCCATGCGACCGTACCGCAGATTGGTGGGATGTACGCGGGCGACCGGTCTCGGAAATCAACCCTGGTCGAACACGGATTCCGACTGCCTAGTGCCATGGATAACCGGCCCCTCAATTTTGAAGAGTTCCAGGGCTTTCAGCATCAAACGATCTACGTGAGCGCCACTCCGGCGGGCCGGGAATTGGAGTGGAGCCGCCATCGGGTGGTTGAACAGATCGTGAGGCCGACGGGTTTGTTGGATCCGGAGATCATCGTGCGGCCGCTCAAGGGTCAGATTGATGATCTCATTGAGGAAGCCCGAAAGCGATCGGAGGCGAAGGAGCGGGTATTGGTGACCACGTTGACCAAACGAACGGCTGAGGAGCTGACGGACTATCTCACCGATCTCGGGATTAAGGTTCGGTATCTTCACAGTGAGATCGATGCGATCGAACGGGTGGAAATCCTGAGGGCGTTGAGAAAAGGTGAATTTGATGTCTTGGTCGGAATCAACTTGTTGCGGGAGGGACTCGATTTGCCCGAGGTGTCCTTGGTGGCCATTCTGGATGCTGACAAGGAGGGGTATCTGAGATCAACGACGAGTCTCATCCAGACCGCCGGTCGCGCCGCTCGCCACCTGGATGGGAAGGTCATCCTATATGCCGATGTCGAGACGAAGAGCATCAAGGAATTCTTGTCGGTCTCGCGCTATCGTCGTGAAAAACAGCTCCACTACAACCAGGAACACGGAATCACACCGAAGCAAGTCACACGGGCAGTGGAAGATAGCTTGTCCTTTCGGGGAGCCGGCCGAAATGAGTCCACGTCGATGTTGAAGGACGCGCCCGGGGGATTGGATGTGGCGGAGACGATCAAGGAATTGGAGGAGGAGATGATCGTTGCTTCCAACCATCTTGAATTTGAGAAGGCAGCGTTGCTACGGGATCAAATCCGGGATTTGAAGAAAGCTTCAGGGAAGGAGGTTGAACGCCTGCCCCAGAGAAACGTCAGATATGGGAAGGGCAAGCGCCGCCGCAACATCAAGTAGCCGGGAAAGCGTTTGCGGGAATGCTCCTCGCCCAGTTATCTGAGGCCTAGGAGCGGGTCTTTCTGGTGGTCGTTGGTTGCGATCGCTTCCGTCTGCGGGGATCCAACCTCATTCAGTCCGATTCTTTCTCCTGGGTTCGTCCAAAGACGCTCTGGGTTGTCCGCAAGCGAGGAAGTCCTGCTTTTTTGATGGGGCCTGGGTAGCCCCATAGCGATCGAGGATTTCAAACGGAATCGTTTCGATGGCGAATGAGTGGGAAGGGCATGAGGATGCCCTTCGCGGTCGAGGGATTTGGGACCGTGTTGCCCGATTCCGAGAATCATGGGGCGATGAAGGGACAGGGCAGCGCCGGGATGACGGGTACCCTTATCAGGATGCTTTCTTCAGATCTTTTCTGGGAAAGAGGGGGGCGGGTTTGCCGATCTGATGTCCTTTCTGCAGCCCCCCCCAGGCCGCATCCATGAGGCGGTTGGGCGGTCCGGCCAACTGGAGCTGGGAGAAGATTTTGTCGGCGGTCTCCGGCAAGATGGGCCAGATAAGAATGGCCAGGATGCGAGTGGTTTCGACCAGATTGAACAGGATTTCGTCGAGACGTTCGGCCTGTTCGGGCTGCTTGGCGAGTTTGAAGGGGGCGGTTTGGTCGATGTACTGATTGGCTCGGGCAATGAGCGACCAAATGGACTGGAGCGAGGCCTGGAGCTGGTTGGTCTCCCAATGTACTTTGACCTGGGAGATGATCGACTCCACCTCTTGGGCGAGTTCCTTTGATGGGGTCGGAACTTGACCGTTGCGATATCGATTCAACATCGAGAGCGATCGGTTCACCAGATTGCCCAAACCATTGGCAAGTTCGCTGGAGTAACGGGATTCAAATCCTTGGTCCGTCCAATTGCCGTCCGGCCCGATGTCGAGTTCGCGCACCAGGTAGAAGCGGAAGGCGTCCAGGCCCCATTCGTCAATCACACCGAAAGGATCAACGACGTTGCCCGTGGTCTTGCTCATTTTTTCGCCGTCCTTTTGCCAGAACCCATGGACGCAGATTTGTTTCGGGAGGGGCATGTTCATGGCTCGGAGCATGATCGGCCAGTAGACCGCATGAAACTTGAGAATATCCTTGCCGATGACTACTATGAGCCTCAATATTT
>DEAY01000131.1:15149-15769 GCA_002348345.1 Verrucomicrobia bacterium UBA2970 | reverse complement strand
TTCAACATCGCCCAAGAGATCTCTCTTGGGCCGATGGAGGAAAGAGCGTAACCCAGGGTCCTAGATTTGAACAGTCACGAACCGGGATGCAATCTTCCCCCGCCGGTTGGTGCTGACGGCCGTTTTCCCTGACTTACAGGACGATGGCACACTCCTTCAGGGCCCTCCCGCTTTGCATTTGTGTCCGGCGACATCGGACCCTAATCTCCCCTCATGGCAATTCGACTACGAGCGATGATCAGTATAGGAACCGCGATGGCGCTTCCCATCTGGGCTCAGGAGACATCAGAGATTCTTCCCAATCCCCACGGATTCGAAATGAGCCTCTGGGCCCGCGAACCCCTGCTCCGGAATCCCGTCGCCCTCACCTTTGATGATCGAGGTCGACTGTTTGTGGTTGAAACAACGCGACGGGGGACGGTCGACATCGATATTCGATCCCACAAGGATTGGGCTTACGACGACCTGAAGAATCAGTCGATTTCTCAGCTCCGCCTCTTTTTTCGTGAAAAAATGTCACCCGCGCGATCCGACGCGAATGCCGCTTGGCTCATCGATCGCAACAACGATGGAAGTCACGACTGGAGGGATTTGGAGACGATGAAGGAACGCGTTTATCG
>DEAY01000131.1:0-14833 GCA_002348345.1 Verrucomicrobia bacterium UBA2970 | reverse complement strand
CTCGCCGATCGAGATGGTGACAACATTGCCGATGAGTCAGTGGTGTTCGCCGAAGGATTCAACGAAGAGTTCAACGGTGTGATTGCAGGAGTCATGCCCTGGAAGGACTCGGTCTGGGTAACAGTCTATCCTGATCTGTGGCGGTTTCACGATCGAGATGATGACGGTCAGGCCGATCCGGATCCCAGTCGCCTCCGCGGTTTCGGGGTCCACGCAGCCTATGATGGCCACGACATCCATGGCCTCACCCTAGGGCCCGAAGGCAAGGTTTACTTCTCCGTCGGAGACAATGGTTTCTCGGTCGTCACCCTGGAGGGGTGTCGTCTGCACTATCCCAATACGGGCGGCGTGCTTCGCATGAATGCCGATGGAAGTGACCTGGAGGTATTTGCCTGGGGGCTTCGCAACGTCCAAGAAATCGCGTTTGACGACTATGGCAATCTCTTTTCAGTGGACAATGACGGCGACATCGAAGACGAGCGGGAGCGTTTTGTTCATATCATGGAAGGCAGCGATTCGGGGTGGCGTCTTAACTGGCAGTTCCGTAACCGAGGGTGGACCCGAACGATGGATCAGCCCTTCTACAACCCGTGGATTCATGAATCGATGTGGGTTCCCTCCTTTCCCGAGCAACCGGCCTACATCACCCCTCCCCTTGCCAATTATTCCGTGGGGCCGGGAGGCTTTAAGATCAATCCGGGGACGGCCCTCAACGACTCGTACCGGGGTTATTTCTTCCTCGCTCAGTTCCCCGTCCAGAAGATCACCGCCTTCACGACTCGCCCCAAAGGCGCGTCCTTCGAAATGGTGAACGAGCATGTCTTTCATTTTGGCCTGATGGCCAGCGCCATGAACTTCGGACCCGATGGAGCCATGTATATCGCTGACTGGGATGGGAAATGGCAACCGAACGAACGCGGGGCGATTCACCGGTTGGACGATCCCAGACAAGCCGACTCCCCCCTGCGCCAGGAAGTCGAGCGCCTTCTTTTTGAGGGCTTTGAACAGCGTTCCGCTGAAGAACTTCAGTCCCTATTGGGTCATCAAGACCGACGAATTCGCCAGCGAGCCCAGGGTGCCCTGGCGTCGCAAAACGAAGGCCAACGCCTCCTTCGCATCGCTCAATCCGAGGCGAGCCCTCAACTCGCCAGAATCCATGCCCTCTGGGGAATGGTTGAATTAAGGGGAGACAGTCTTGAGGGGGTGTCGGAATCGCTACCCTTTGCCGATTCGGACCCAGAAATCCGTGCGCAGTCGGCGAAGGTTGCCGGGGATCTCCGCCTCGTCGATTCGGTTTCTCCCTTGACTCGGCTCCTGGATGAAACCCAGGGGCCCCGCGTCCAATCGTATGCTGCCATCGCCCTTGGAAAGCTCGGGGTTCCGTTCGCGGTGCCAGCCCTCATTCGCCTCATCGCCCGCAACGCTGATGCCGATCCATTCCTTCGACATGCTGGTGTCATGGGGCTCACCGGATGTGCCTCCCCTGAAGTGCTTCGACAACTGGTCGACCAACCTCAAGTCTCGGTCCGGGTGGCCGCCGTGATTGCCCTCCGTCGATTAAGATCAGCCCATGTCGAAACATTCCTCTCTGACTCGGAGCCGCGAGTGGTCGCTGAAGCAGCCCGGGCCATTCACGACGATTTTTCGATTGCCCCCGCCCTCCCTTCCCTGGCGGCGCTTTTGGATTCAGATCGATCCTTCCCTGGCGTCCAAGAAGAAGCCATTGTTCGTCGAGTCATCAACGCGAACCTTCGGCTTGGAGGGCACGAACATGCACGGCGCGTGCTCCGATATGCCCTCGATCCAGGCCACCCCGTTTCAATGCGCCGGGAGGCCATCGATACGCTGGCGGTCTGGAACCGGCGTCCCTATCTCGATCGGGTCACAGGTCGTGCACGAAATCTTGGACCCAGGAATGCAACGTTGGGAGACGCTATGCTCCAGGAGGGGCTTGCAACGTGGCTATCGAGTGGTGCCCCCATTTTGGTCGAAGCAGCCACCGACGCTATCCAAAGCCGAAGTCTCAAGGTGGATGAAGAGCGGCTTAGCGATTGGGTCACCGATGCCACCCAACCCATCTCGGCTCGCCGGGTCGGGTTGGAGCTCTTGGCCAGAGGCGGTTCACGACGATTCCCCAAAGCCCTTCATGCGGCCTTTCAGAGCCAGTCGAGCGCACTCCGACTCTCAGCCATCCGCCTGGAAGCAGACTTCAATCCTCAAGCCCATCTCCAGCGACACCAGCACCTCGAAGACTATTCCCTCGCCGAACAACAGCATTTGCTCGCCCAGCTACGATCAATGTCCAGCCCTGATGCCACCCGACTGGTATTGAACTACCTCAGCGATTTGGTTGATGATAGGCTCCCGAGTGAGCTTGCTTTGGACGTGGTAAATCTGGCTGCGAGCCACACGAACCCAATAATCCGCAAGCGCTGGAATCAAGTCAGCGCCTCTCTCAACCCCACCTACGAGGCAGACGACTATCGGTTCTCTCTTAGCGGAGGAAATGCCAATCGGGGCAAGCAAGTCTATCAGACCCATATCGCCGCCCAGTGTGTACGGTGTCACAACGCCGGAGGGCTTGGCAGGCAAGTGGGGCCCGTCCTTCAAGGAATCGGTGCCCGAGTCGATCGAGCCTACCTGCTAGAGTCGCTTCTTGATCCCAGTCGCTCAATCGCCCCGGGATTTCAGAACGCCTCGATTGAACTCAACGACGGCGAAATCTACGATGGGGTGATCGTGGGTGAAGGGGATGCTTATCTGAAATTGGCTCTGCCCCTTGGTGGCATCCAACGAATCCCGTTGAAGGACATCCATTCCCGTCAAATCAGCCGGCTTTCCGCCATGCCCTCGATGAAGGGAATTCTATCGCCCGGAGAAATACGCGATTTAGTCGCTTACCTCGCCACCCTCTAGCTAAAGCGTCGCTCGCAACGCAGCGAGACCAGTCAAGTTCTTTTGCAGCGTCAGCGCCACATCTTCGGTAGCGACATGGCCCAGAATTCCGATGGGGCCCTGGTAGCCGGCGCGTTGGAGCGATCGAAGCATCATCAAGTCATGCTGACCCGATCCGATCGGTAGAATCTTTGGCTTCGCGCCTTCATTCATCCCGTTCAGATTGACACATAGCAAATGGGGCAACATGAGGGCCACTGACGCCTCGAAGGTTTCAATATCTCCGTGCCCGTGATGGAAATTATAAACAATGCCCACGTGCTCTGCTTGATACACCTCACGAAGGGAGCGGCAGACAGCGACGAGGTTTTCCGGGTGCCCCCCCCACCCCCCGTGATTGTAAAGTCCAAGCTTCGATCCGAGCCTTGCCGTTCGCTTCACTAAGGGGAGTAGTGCTTCAGCGGCAACCTGCACTCTCATGGCCTGGGTGGTTGCCTGAGGGGAAGGCACTGTTTTCCAGATTTGCGGCTGCATTCCGTGCTTTTCAAAGAGGGAAAAGGCGGTTTCATGGCTATCCCAGAATGCAAAATACTCGATTCCAAGTCGTTGATATTCGAGGATTTCCTCTTCAAAACGAGGCACATGCTCGGCCCGCCAATCGTAGGCGACACGCCGGATACCGAGTTGCGAAAGCATCTCAGCTCGTTGCTGAGGATTGCGCTTCTTTGCATCGAAGGGGACAATGCACCAAGCGACAAGATTGCGCTTCTCCAAGGACTCGAGAAGGGCAGTGCGGGTGTTGCCTGCAATCTCTTCCCCCAGCCATCGAACGGCATTGACGATAATCCGTTGAACTTCCTTCTGCTTATAAATTGGATAGGTCTCGTGACCAGGTCTGAAATAGAACACCTTTCCCTTGCCTATTTCCCAGACCATCCCGCTCCTAAAAAACTCCCCAGCCTCCCAGGTCTCATGAAAAACCACTTCATCGGGTTCAGGCACATGGAAGGGCTCATTGTACATTTCGGTCTGATGCACGGGAAAACGCCGGGGCAGTCCCTTCGCAATGGGATGATCCGGAAGCATGGTATGGAGATAGCCCGGTTTTCCGTCGGGCCGATAATCCGGAAAACAGCAATTGGGCAAATCGACCCGCACCTGCTGCACCACGCCTTGACGTTTCCAGGCGTAGTAGGCCGGCGTAATGATCGAGGCATGAGACGGCGGAAATCGTCCAGGAGGAGGGACAAACTCGAAACGAACCCTCGGCGTATCCGGGGAGTTGGGATACTTTCTGGCAGCATCCAGTCGCGTCCGCTCATTCATCGCTTCCATGAAGGGTGAAGCCCAATGAGCCGAGTGGAGGGCGATCAGGGAGAGTTTTCCCTCCCGGATCCGTCGAACAATCGGCTTCGATTCTTCCAGTGAAACCTCTCCGTTCCGGGCGTGCCCCCACCAAACCAGGACATCGGCCTGGTCCAGGGTGTTCTCGTCAATGCCTTTGCCTGGGTCGTCTAAGCGGCGGGAGATGACTTCGAGATCATCGAATTGCTGAAGGTGCTTGACAATCTCGTTCCCCAGGAAGTTGTCGTAGGCTTCGGCTTGCCGGGGTTGTTGTTCATCCCAAACGACGACTCGGATGGACCTCGCTTGACTCAAGTCCGAAAGACAGAAAAGGGCCGTCAACACGAGGCCCCGAAGGAGTGATGGATTCATGCCCAGATGGTCGCGAGTCCCGCCCCTAATGTCCACCCCAAATCCTCAGGGGGATCCGAGATGGCCTTGCACTCCTCCCAAGGAGCCTCTGGATCAACGGCGTCCCCGACCTCGATTTCGGAAAAATGATCGAGGATCACGATTCAGCGATTCGAGGCGACGACTCAGGTCGGCATCATCCAGGGCAATCTCCTGCCACCTCGAGATTCTCTGCTTGCGTTCAAAGAACTGGAGAGTGGTCAACATCTGCCGATCAAAGTCGACCCCGGTCCCCGAGTACATCGGATCGGCCGCCACCCGGTCGCGAATCCGATCATATTGCTCCCGTAACCCGTCGCGGGCGGATTCAGGATTGAGAACATGATCCAACAGATCACGGACCTGAGCGAGATAAAGGCCACGGCCTTCATCCGTACTCAATACGACGCGGCCAATGTGTCCCCTGCTTTCCCGAAATAACGCCCCCCCGCTGTTCCGGAAGAGTTGATCGGCACCATGGGGGATGAAGTAAAACCGCTTCGACTTGGGGTCCCGATACAGCCGGTAATTATTCGCAGAGACATACCCATCCCAGTGGTCCATCAGGACCTCAAGGGCAGTAAACCGTGTAAATGCGACCAGATCAAGAATCGGCCGCAAGGGATCGAGAGAGCCTTCTTCCATCGCCTGATCGGCGGCCTCCGAGAGTCGCCGGAGTTGCTCCCGGTCGACGGTCTCCGGATTCGAATCCACTTCGAGATTCTCCCAATCCGTGACATCAGCGCCGTAGCTTCCTTCGTAGAGATCTCCTTTTCCATCATTGAACCATCGCTTCAGAAAATCGGATGTCACGGCCTCAATCTGAACGTAGAGGCCGTAGGGTTTGCCATTGATCGCGACCTCGGCGTGCCCCACCCGGGAAGCGGGAAGCCCCGCCTTCCTAAAAAGGGAATAGCCTAGCTTTTCACGGAGGTAGGAGGAATCCTGTACACTGTTGTTGAGAACGATCTTTCGCAGCCCAAGAAATTTCTGGCCTGGCACGAACTGATTGAGCTTGAGCGTGAGGCCAACCTTGTTTCCCTCTTCCAAAGGACGGTAACTGCCAATCCCCCCCTTTAATCTGACGCCGATATCCTTCAACACCGTATCGCCGGATCGGAAGGTCGCACGCACGTATGTCTTGGTGTCTTTCTTGAGTTTGCCCCACTCTTCCGGCGCGATTTCTAGTTCATAGGTTGGAATGTGTTTCCCCGAAAAGATCCGCCCTGCCTTGCCCGCTTTTCGCTCACCTTCAAATCGCTTCACCTTCACTTGAGAGCGATCAGCCATGTCGGCCTGAAGGCCCAAAACATATCGATTGGCTTGTTCCTGCACCTCATCAAGGCGAGCTTTTGCCGGGTCTTCCTTAAAATACTGAATTGCCATCCGGAGCAGATCGAGCGCCAGTTCAGTGTCGTCTTTCGCCAAGAAATCAAGGCTTTGAATCACCCCCTCGACGGTAGGAACCACTTCCTGCGCAACCGGCTCTTCGGATTCTTCCCCGCCACCAAAAAACCTTCCAAAACGGCCTCCGAATCTTTGTTGCAAGCCGGGAGGCATGACCCGGCGCCCAAAGCCAAAACGAGACCGAGGGTCGGGTTCCTGGTCGCGGCGTGCTTGGCGTACCGATTCCGCCTCCGGGGAGAGACGATGAAGCAGGGCCCAATACATGGCACCCGCCGCTGGATCGGCCTTGAGCAGGAATTCGGCGGCTTCAATGCGGCGAATGAGTTGGCGGGCCGAGCGAAGCCGCGCTTCCATGATCTCAGGGGCGTTCTCTTGATCGCTAGCCAGATTAGGGAGGGAGACGCCGTACCGACGCGCAAAACGATCGAGTTGATTCTGAACTTCGCCCTTTGCGTTCTGACTCACCCGGAGGAGGATGGTCGATGCGGCTTGGTATTCCTCAAGTTCGATCAGAATTTCAACCTTGCTCAAATCAGCCCGCCCGAGGTGCTCGGCCCTGAGCTGACCCGAAATCAACTGGTCGATTTCGACTTCACGGCCCGGAGTGAGCGGTTCATTTGTCAAGCCCCATCGATTCAGTAGGCCCGAAGCCCGTTTCGCGATGTCGTCCGTTTCCCCGCTCTGGGCCAGTCCTTGAAGAAGGCGTGCCGCCTCAAAGCCCGCTCCAGCGTTCGCAGCCGCTTCTGCCCCCTGAAGGATTTGCTCCCGCAATTCGCGAAGGCGGTTCCCTTTGAAATGTTCCAGGGGAGAGAGATCGGTCGACGCTGCAAATGCCGAGGCGACGAGGAAGGTCGAGCCGATTACAAAACGGAAGAAGAACTTAGCGTCAATCATGAAGGATTTGTTGTCTCAGACCGTTCTCCCTCCAAAAAAGTTACAAGGCAGTTTCGAAAGCATGGCATCCCATCCTTGCGTCGGCCAGGCTCGCAGAGAGAAGGTTACTTGCGCGTTGCGGGGGTGATCTCCAGTTCGATTCGCTCCCCTCCCCGCACCACGACAACCTTGACCGGTTCCCCGATCTTCACCGCATCAATGGCATAGGTGTAATCGTAGATATTGGTGATCTTCTTTCCGGCGAACTCAACGATCACATCCTCGCCTTTCATCCCGGCCCGATCGGCAGGGCCGCCGCCGCTAACCCCGGAGAGCTTCACGCCCTGGATCTCCGAGGCATAGTCCGGAATCGTCCCCAAGTAGGCTCTCATGGAATCACGACTGCCCCCCCCCTGATTGCTCCGCTCTACTTTGACATAGTCCGGATCGGTCTTGGTTTGCACCAGGTCCAGCAGCATTCGTTCGGCAAATTCCGTGATCCGAACCAGGCCAGGAAAGTTCAGCTTGTCCGCGGTGTCACTGGGGCGATGGTAGTCCCCGTGGCTTCCCGTGAAGAAACTGATGATGGGAACACCTCGGCTGTAGAAGACTGTGGCATCCGTGGGGAGATAGGGATCCTCCTGAAGGGTCAACCCGAATCCCGCGAGCACATTCTTCCGTTCAATGAGGTTTGGCCATATGCTTGAGGAACCCACCCCTTGTAGAATCAGTTGATTCTCCTTGAGCCGCCCCACCATGTCAAAATTCAGATACGCTCTCGCCTGACCAAGCGCCGGAAGGTAATCCTCGGCAAAATGCGTTGATCCGATCAGCCCAATCTCCTCCCCCGACCAGAGGGCAAAGAGAATTCCCCGCTGAAACGAACTCGGATCCGCTTCCCGCCTTGCCGACAGACTGGCTGCCAACTCAAGGATCACTGAAGTCCCGGAGGCATTGTCATCAGCCCCGTTGTGAATGTGATTCTCTTCTCCCTTTCTTTGGAGAGAATTGGAGCCGCCGTGTCCCAAGTGATCGTAGTGAGCGCCGACAATGACATAGTCCTTGTCGCCATCGGAAGTGCCGGCGGGAAGATAGCCCACAACATTGTCGTCAAAGCCTTTGATGTGATCCACCGCCGTTCCCAGAGTGACGGTCAGATCGGGGATCTCAAACCCACCTTCGGCATGAGGATTCTCGGTGTCCAGTGAATCTTGCACCGTGCCCAACGCTTTGTGCAAAGGAGCCAACAAGTAATCGGCCACGTCCTGCGTAATCGATGCCGCGACGATGTCCGACCCTGCCAGACTGCTGTCGAAACTGTGGCGGATGAGCTCGCCGGCATTCGGTGAATGGGGCCCTGCGACCACGAGGATCCCTTTCGCACCATGCTCTCGGGCAATCATTGCCTTGTAACGGAGTCCGGCATAGCGATTCAGAACCTGTCGCCGTTCCGATGACACGGCTTCGGGGACATAACGGAGGACAAGCGCAATTTTGTTCGACACGTTGAGCCCCGCATAGGAGTCATAGCCTTCTCCCAATTCTCCCGGGACGGAGAGGCCATAGCCGGCAAAGACCACTTCGCCGGTGAAGGATTGGTTGCTCGTGAAGGACAGCGGCCGGAAAGCCGTTTCGACATCGAATGATTTTTCGAAGGCGACCGGTCCCGTGGACTTGAGTTCGAGGTGGTTGCCCTCTTTGGCGGTCTCGATTCTCTTGGTGAATTCAAAGCGGTGTGATTGACTGGGAGGCAGGCCGATCCCTTGCAGTCCCACCGAGGCAAACACCGAACGAGCATACTTGGCCGCTGCCCGGGACCCGGCGGAACCGGTTTGCCTTCCCTCCAACGCATCGGAAGCGAGGTAACCGACGTGTCGTCGATGATCGATCTCCGTGATGGCGTGATCGAAGGAATCCACCCCCGGGGGCGTCATGGGTGGCGTCGCGTGTGAATGGGCGGTCAATCCATGGGCGATCTTCGGGGCATCGGGGCGTTTGGGGGCGGCCTCAAGGGCTGCGCTCGCGGCCGAATGGCTCCAGTTTCCGAGGTAAAGTTGAGATTGTTTCTTGGCGTTTCGATTCGATGTCCAACAGAGTTGCCCTCCATCAGGTGAGAAGACAGGCAGCCCATCGAATCCCGGTGAGGCCGTCACCTGCACGGGCGCTTTCGTGCCTTCCGCATCAACGATAAACAGCTCAAAGTTCTCAAAACCCAGCTTATTGGAGGTAAAAATGGCATACTCTCCCGAAGGATGAAAATAAGGGGCCCACGCCATGGACTCAAAGTCGGTCAGCTGGCGGACGTCAGATCCATCCAGCCTCATGGTAAACACATTGGCCACCAAACCCTCTTCATCAAATCTGCGCCAGACGATGCGGTTGCCATCCGGTGTGAAGAAGGGTCCGCCATCATAGCCTGGCGTGTTGGTGAGTCGTCTGGGATGGCTCCCATCCGCGTTCATGAGATAGATTTCCCCAAAGTAGGCGGGGTCGACGTCGTAGCGCTGACGCTCCTCTTTCGAGAGCTGGGACAAGGGGAAGGCGTTACGGAGCGAACAAAAAACGATCCGTTGCCCATCCGGAGAATAGGCTCCTTCCGCATCGTAGCCCGGGGTGTCTGTGAGACGCTCCAGATCCGTTCCATCGCGTTGTGACGAGAAAATATCCATCGTCTCGTCGTAGTCCCATGAATACCGTCTTTCCTTTCCGGAGGCCCGGAATTCCAATTCATCCCGTTGCTTGTTCCGAGCTTCAGGATCAAGATGGGTCGAGGCGAAGAGGACCCGACGGGAATGGGGGTGAAAAAATGCACACGTCGTCTTGCCGATTCCCGGCGATACCCTGTGCGAGTCTCCACTCTCAAGATCGAGGACAAAAATCTGATAGAACGGGTTCTCATGGCTCCGCTCACTCTGAAAAATTAAGGCCTTGCCATCGGCGGAGAAATAGCCTTCCCCACTTCGCCGTCCGTCATAGGTCAGTTGGCGGGTTCGAGAGAGAATGGACTCGGCGGCGTGCGAGGTCATGGCCCCAACGCCAGTCAGGACCAGGAGGAGGACGGCGGGGATTCGAACGGCCCAGGGGGAATTATTTGGTTTCATTCAATCTTTCTGCAACGCGAACGTCACGGAGCACCTTGCCACAGGCGGGATACAGAAATCAATCTCGACTCGAACGGGCAATCTGGGTATCGGTAACCGAACAGAATCAAACAAAGCCTATCCCATCCATGTCCAGTAGCTTCAAGGAACTCCCGTCCGTTAGACTTTTCGATCCAGAGCAAGGTCAGACGATCGTCGCCCCTCCTGCCGAGTCGGAAGGAAACTGGGTTGGTGCGTGTAATACCGTCTACGATTCCGAGGCGGATCAATTCTACCTTTACCACCGGGTTCGGCAGCCGCGTCCCGTTCGAGGAGGCAAATGTGTTATTTCGTCCAGTAATGATGGAATCCGATTTTCCCCGATCTGGGAACTTACCAAAGAGGCGTTGAATTCGACTTCGATCGAGAAATCCGCCCTCGTGAAATCCGCCAATGGCCACTGGCGTCTTTATCTCAGCTATGTTGACCCCGAAGACCAACGGTGGCGCACCGATGTTCTGGAGGCGGCGCACCCGAGCCAATTCGATATTGCCACCCGCCGGAAGGTCTTCACCGCAGCCGACCTGGGGGTGGAAGGCGTCAAGGATCCTTTCTGTTTCACCGACAAAGGCAAGACCTACCTGCTCCTTAGCTATGCCCCCGGTAAGACGGACGCGACCAACGAGGAAAAGTCGGAAATGCACGCTACCTCTGACATCTACAACACCGGCTTGACGAAATCATCATCGGGTCTGGCGGTCAGTGAGGACGGGTTGGAGTTTGAATGGCTAGGGGATGTTTTTTCACCCTCCGAGTCGGGATGGGATTGTCATGCCGCTCGTTTGGGCTCCATCCTCGTACGGCCGCCGGTCTTCATCGGTTTCTACGATGGCGGTCCCACCCATCTGGAGAACTACGAGGAGAAAACGGGCATTGCGGTCAGCACGGACTTGCGCCGCTGGCACCGGATCTCAGTGGACGCGCCCGCAATCGTTTCCCCTCATGGAACCGGCTCCCTCCGTTATATTGATCCGATCGAACTTCCTGGGGAAACTCGCTTCTACTACGAGTACGCGCGTGCCGACGGCGCTCACGAACTGAGGCTCAACATCGTCAAACAATGATGATTCCTGGGCCATGAGCAGGCGCCCCCCGAACATTCTCTGGTTTTGCACAGACCAGCAACGTTACGACACACTTCATGCGTTGGGGAATTCCCGGATTCGCACCCCTCACACCGATCGCCTGATTGCCGGGGGAACCTGCTTCACCCAAGCCTATGCTCAGAGTCCCGTTTGTACTCCGAGCCGGGCGTCGTTTCTCACCGGGCGTTACGCCCGAACCACTCGATGCCGCCAGAATGGCCAACAGATTCCCGCCTACGAACGACTGCTGAGTCGGCTGTTCGCCGATCAGGGCTATCTCTGTGGGTTGGCCGGGAAGCTCCATCTCTCGAGCTGCGCGGCAGGTCGTGTGGAGAATCGCATTGATGACGGTTACACGGTGTTTCACTGGTCGCACCATCCCCAACCAGATTGGCCGGAGAATGGGTATACCCAGTGGCTGACAAGCCACGGGAAGGCATGGGACGAACTCTACGCCGGAGGCTATCAGACGCCTTACGTCAAAGAAGGGGTGCCGGCGGCTTTCCATCAGACCACCTACTGTGCTGAAAAAACCATCGAATTCATTCGCGCTTACCGAGATCAACCTTGGTTCTTTAGTTTCAATTGCTTCGATCCCCACCACCCATTTGACCCCCCTTCCGAATACCTTTCGCGCTATCCAGTCGATGACATGCCTCTGCCGAAGATTCGTGCTGGCGAACTCGATTCCAAACCGCAATACCAAAGGCTCGATTCGAAGTGGGCCCACAATGAGCCCGGATATTTCGACGTCCAAGCGATGACCGACCGAGATCGGAAGGAAGTCACGGGGGCATACTACGCCATGATTGAACTGATTGACGATCAGCTCGGACGAATTCTTTCCGCGCTCGAGGATACCGAGCAACTGGAAGATACCCTGATCGTGGTGATGTCCGACCACGGTGAAATGCTCGGGGACCATGGGCTCTATCTGAAAGGACCTCATTTTTACGACGAATCCGTAAGGGTCCCCCTCGTGCTTCATTGGCCTGGGAAAGTCGGAGCGGGAATCCGCAGCAACGCCCTCGTCGAATTGATCGATTTAGCTCCGACCCTCTGTGAGTTGGCCCACATTCCTTGTTACCAGGGGTTTCAGGGCAGAAGCCTCGCCCGGATCTGCCGTCGAGAGGCGGATCCCATGAACCATCGGGATTTTGTGTTCAGTGAGTATTACAATGCCTGGACTCACCATCATGCCTATGGAAGCATGCTCCGAACCCGCGACCACAAGATCGTCGTCTACCACGGTAGCGAGGACGGTGAGCTCTATGATCTGGAGGCCGATCCCGAAGAATTTGACAATTTGTGGAGAGACGCCTCGGCTCAGGAGAAAAAGATGGATCTCCTTCGCTTCTGTTTTGACACGAGTGTCTTCACCATGGACCCCTTGCCGCCTCGCCTGGGGCCCTTTTGATTTGTCGCCCCCTCTCACCTGAGCCCAGTTTGATCATGTCATTTATCTTTTGTCTGAACACCAGCACCATCAAACCCCAACCGCTCTTGAAGAAGATCGAGTTGACCGCCGCCGCGGGTTTCAAGGGCGTCGAACTTTGGCTCAACGATGTTTACGAATACATCGGTCAGGGCGGGGAGGTTTCGGATGTCGAAAAAGCGATCGCCGACCACGGACTGATCGTCCCCTGCATAATTGCCATGCGACAGTGGGGCGAGGCCGAGGGCCTGGAATACAACCTTGCGCTGGACGAAGCCAAGAGACGGATGGAACTGGCCACTCGTTTGGGGGCCCCCTACATCGTTGCCACCCCACCTCGCGAAGCCTGCGACCTCCATCAGATTGCCTCCCGCTATCGAGACCTCCTCAAGATGGGGCGGGAAATTGGAATCAAACCCACTTTTGAGTACATCGGTTTCTTTCAGTCAGCAAGTCGGCTTTCCCATGCATGGCAGGTCGTTCAAGAAGTCGACGACCCCGACGCTACCCTAATTCTCGACACCTTTCACACGTGGAACAGTCATTCCACCCTTGAAGATCTAGCCGCCGTTCCGCTGGAACGGATCAGCCACTACCACATCGACGACGCCGATCCCAATAAAGCCATTGGCACTCAGACGGATCCGGACCGCGTGATGTTAGGCGAGGGCCAAATCGATCTGACCGCCGAAATTAGCGTCTTGAAGAAAAAGGGCTATCAAGGAACGGTCAGTCTGGAATTGTTCAATCAGGCGCTTTGGAAACAAGATCCGCTGGAAGTTTTGAAGGTTGGGATCGAGCGAATGCACCGCTACCTGGACTGATTCGTGTGCGCCGCGAGAAGTTCGGCCCTTCGAAAACAATCCAGCGAGTGATCATTCACCATCCCGGTCGCTTGCATATGAGCGTAACAGATCGTCGATCCGACGAATTTGAATCCCCGCTGCCGAAGATCATGACTGAGGGCATCTGATTCCGGACTGGTGGCCGGATAATCCTTGGGCGTTCTGAATTCGTTGATAATGGGTTCCCCATCGACAAACCCCCATACATAGCGGTCAAAGGAACCGAACTCCGTCTGAATTTCGATGAATTTTTGGGCGTTGGTGATGGCCGCCATGATCTTGGCTCGGTTACGAATAATGCCCGCATTCTTGACCAACCGGTCAATTTCTTCGGCACCAAACCCGGCCACACGCCCTGCATCAAATCCTGCGAAAGCCCGCCGATAATTTTCCCGCTTCCTCAGCACCGTGTACCAACTAAGTCCCGCTTGCGCTGATTCCAGGGTGAGGAATTCGAAAAGCTTTCGATCCTCATGAACCGGCACTCCCCATTCCTCGTCATGGTAGGCCACGTAGTCCGGCTTTCTAAGATCAACCCAAGGACATCGCGTCGCCTCTTTTGTTTTCCCCATCAAGCGAGAATAGAAAGGATTGAAGAAACCGTCGACACTCGTCTAGAACATGATCATGCGCTTACGACGATCCCATGCTGTTATATGGACGCTCTTTTTGGTTTCTAGCGCGACGGCACAAAACTTTCCGGGGGACATGGCTTTGTCGAAAGTGTTGCTACCGGGAGAGACCTGGCATCTCGTCGTTGAGGGCTACGGTCATACCGACGCCGCCGCCACGGATTCAGAGGGAAACTTCTTCTTTTCTGGGCGCCATGGCGATGGTGTTTTTCAAATCGATCCGGAAGGTCGGGTTTCCATTTTTAGCGATCATGCGCCCGGGGTCAGTGGCTTGCACCTGGGTCCCGATGGAAACCTCTACGGCACCCGCTGGGAAAAGAATGATCTCATTGTTTTCGAGCCGTCGGGGAACTGGAAAATCCTCGCCGAAGCCAGACGCCCGAACGACCTCGTCATGACCGCCCAGGGCAGATTGTTTTTTACCAGTGCTGCCGGCGTGGAGCGATTCATTTCACCTCATCTAACCGAAGTGGTTGCGACGGGAATGGCCAGCCCCAATGGGATAAGCCTTTCCCCTGATCAGGGCACCGTCATCGTTTCGGAATATGCGGGAAAGCATGTTTGGGCCTTTCGGGTCGAGAGGGATGGAGCACTGAGATACGGAGAGCCCTTTATGACGCTGCGCGTTGCCCCAGAAGCGGAACACGCCTTCGGTGACGGAGCAACCACCGACGTGGCGGGACGCTACTATGTTTGTTCCGCTCTGGGGCTCCAAATGTTCGACGAAACAGGGCGGATCAGCGGCGTCATCGCAAAGCCCTCCTCCGCCCCCCTTGCGAATGTCGAA
>DEAY01000488.1 GCA_002348345.1 Verrucomicrobia bacterium UBA2970 | reverse complement strand
CTCAATTCCGAGTAGCTTTCACGGTTCCGGCGATGGAGTCGATTGAGCGCGTTAATGGTCTGGATTTTCATTCCCTGAAGGGAATGCGGGAGCCCCGTGGAAGGATTCAGGTTGAGGATCGGGTTTCCCGTCGAGCGCAGCACCGTTCCCTGATAAGCGGCCGGCATGTATCCGCTGGTCCAGTTCGCAGCACCGGGAATGGGCCCGCCTCGGGGATCGAGCATGACGACGAAGCCGGGAAGATTTGGATTGCGAGAGCCCAAGCCCTGGGCAATCCATGCCCCCAGTGCTGGGTGGCCTTGAAGCGTCCGTCCGGAATTCATCTGGAGATTGGCGGATCCGTGGGCAAAGGAATTCATGTAGAGCGACTTGACCACCGCCAACTGATCCATGTGTCGTGCGATGTGGGGAAACGCGTCGGAGCACCAAAGCCCGGATTGGCCTCGACGCCGAAAGGTTCGTTCTGAGCCGAGGAGTTTGGAGGGACGATAATCTCGCCGTCTAATCTCCATATCCACCGTCTTCCCGTGGTATTTTTGAAGGACCGGCTTGTAGTCGAAAAGATCCATTTGAGAGGGCCCCCCGTACATGTAGAGGTAGATGCAAGCTTTGGCCTTCGTGGGAAAATGACTCGGTGATGGGGCGAGGGGGCTTCGTGCGGCATCATCCGAGGCGAAGACGCGGTCGCCGAGAAAGATGCCTGAAAGCGCAGTGCCGGCGACGCTGGTTCCGAATTGCCGTAAAAACTCGCGGCGACTGAGCGTACGAATGAGTTCCTGATTCATAAGACAAAAGGGGAACCGGTGTGGCTAATCGATGTAGGCAAACTCGTTGAGATTAAAGAGGATGGAGCAAAGCTCTCTGAGGGCGGCTTGTCGCGCTCGATGATGATCTGGTTCTAGGATGAGGAAGTGCTCATCGAAGGCGGGTTGATCAAGGTCGGCTTCCTCTACGGGAGGGATCTTCTGCTCCGGGGAAATCCGATTGCTGACCTCGGCCGTCCAGAGCCCACTTTGGAGCGTCAGTTGGTCAAAGTGGGTGCTCCCTCCCAAGGTCCGAATCCCGAAATACCCGCTATGAGGGATCGGTTGGGGGTCGCTCACAACGATCGGACGGGTAAGGCCGGCACCCGAGATGGTCAGCGTCGTCTCCGTGAGAACCACTTTGAAAGAGAGCCAGGTGCCTCGGTCAAGCGTGGCGGGGAAGGTCTTGAGAATGGTTTGATCTGGCTGATTCCGCCGGATCACGATCGCTCCAGAATCAAAGTCGAGACAGACTTCATACCCCAGCCGGCTATCGCGGTAAGGCCGTGTTCGGAGGAGGAGAGCGACTTGTTGAGTCGAAGCATCTGTTTTCAAACGTCCGTGCACCGTCGCCTCACGAAATAAAGCGGGTTTCCAAAGGGTAAAGGCACCATGCGAGGCATCGGCCACGAGGATCGATTCATATTCACTGCCCCAGCGGCCGCGAAAGGATTGCCAGTCTGAGTTGGGTGGCACGAGAATCCGATGGTCGGGCAGGCTTTTTAGAAAATCCCGCTCAAGTGCCTGAGGAACCTCTGGGCGAAAGGTGAGTCGGCCGCCGATCGCGGTTTGCTTGGTGAGCTGATCGCTGATGAACGCCAGAGCGATGCTTTCCTCCGAGGGCGTGGGATCGCGGGACAGGGTGTGGCGATAGGCGGTTTGAACGATTTGGGACAAGTTCGATCCGTGCCGTGCTTCAAGTCTTTTGGCGAGGTGTCCCGCCTGTTCGGCCACAAATTCATCGTTGAGCAGTGTGAGTGCTTGGGGCGCGACCGTCGTGGTGGTTCGCGTGCCCAGAGAGCCCTCGGTGTTGTTGTAATCGAACACCTCGAGCAGGGGGACGCCCATTGTTCGTTTGATGAAGGTGTAGACACTCCGACGATTGCGCTCTCTTGCCTCAGAGTAGCCCCAGCCCCGGCCCGGACGGGACCCGCCCGCCACAACTTCACTGCTCAAATTGGGAAAGAAGCCGCGCCCGCCCATCGTTTCGTTCAGTTGACCCGATGTCGACAGGATGGCGTCCCGGATTGCCTCGGCCTCGAGGCGTCGGAGGTTTTGACGCCAAAGAAACCGGTTTCCTGGATCAATGCGCTCATTCAAGGCATCCGGGGTCGAAGCGCGCTGATAGGCTTGAGAGTGCATGATGATCCGATGAAGATGTTTTATCGACCACTGATGGTCCATAAATTCCCTCGCAAGCCAATCGAGTAGCTCAGGGTGGGTTGGTGGAACGCCCGCTTTGCCGAAGTCATTGGGGGTGGCGACCAAGCCGCGGCCAAAGTGGTGTTGCCAGATCCGGTTGACAAACACCCGAGCCGTGAGGGGGTGTTGGCGGGAGCTCATCCAGTCGGCGAGAAACCGCCGTCGACCCGAGCTGTTCTCGAACGGATGGATGGATGGTGTCTGGGTTTCCGTCGTTTCGAGAACGGCGGGAATCCGGGGAGCCACTTCTTCGCCGGGGCGCCCGGCATTCCCGCGAATCAGCACGTGGGTGGTGGGAGGAGTTGCGCCGTTTTCTCGGACGCCCAGGGCGTAGTCCTTGCCCCAGGGGGGATTTGATTCAAACGCTTTGAGCTTTCGCTCGGCCGCCTCGATGGAATGCCGGTCCTTTTCCGGAAGGGCTTCCAGGATCTCCTCCCGCTTGACTTGAAGGCGTTTTTCGGCCTCGCGGGCGAGACTCATATGCTCGGCAGTACGCTCGGAATCAGGAAGGGAGAGCGCTACTTTTTGAGCGTCCGTAAGCGTGGAGCGTTTCTTTCGTTTGATTGCCGCTTCAAGGTCCTCGGTCAAGGATTGATAAACCTGAGTGGCCTTTGTTCCCAACGTGGCCAATTGAGAGCGCCACCGATGAACTTCTTTGGGGTCGGCGAGGGGAAGGTAGGTCGCGGAGTCATGAGCCAAGCGGGGTCGGTCATAGTAGCGGATGTTCCGGAAAAAGGCCAGAAGCTCGTAGTAATCCTGCTGTGAAATCGGATCAAACATGTGGTGATGACATCGCGCGCAACCAATGGTCAGGCCCATAAATGTCTCGCTGGTTGTCTTCAGCATATCGTCGAGACCGTCGAACTCAGCGGCGCGGCGGTCGTCGGGTTCGTCGTCCCAGACCCCGAGTCGAAAGAACCCTGTCGCGATGAGCGAATCACGGGTGGGGTGATCGAATTCGTCCCCGGCCAGTTGTTCCCGGACAAACTGGTCGTAGGGTTTGTCCGAGTTGAAACTTCCGATGACATAGTCTCGATATTGCCATGCCAGGGGCTTTTCGTCGTCTCGTTCATAGCCGTTGGTCTGGGCGAATCGAACGACATCCAACCAGTGGCGTCCGTAGCGTTCCGCGTATTGCGGCATTGCCAGGAGTTGATCCACAAGACGTCGGAATGCATCCGGTCTGGAGTCTTCCTCAAATGCCTCGATCTCCTCGAAGCTCGGGGGAAGCCCTAGAAGGTCGAAATAAGCCCGGCGGATCAGCGTCCGCCGGTCGGCGCGAGGCAGTGGCTTGAGCTGTTTCTTGACGAGTGGTTCGTCAATGAAGTGATCAATGGGGGATTGGAAACCGGCTCGCTCGGACTCGGGAACGGGGGGGCGGACGACCGGCCTGAAGGCCCAGTAATTCCGGTCTTGAGCCGTCATCTTGAAATCCTGCCCCATGGCGTTGCGGTTCAGTCGTTGATTCGGCCCGCTTCCAGGCCACGGGGCACCCATTCGCACCCATTGCTCGAACAGTTTGATTTCGCGCTCCTTCAACTTTTTCGAGGGCGGCATCTGAAAATCGCCGTTACGGTAGCGAATTCCTTCGATCAGGAGGCTCTTTTCAGGATCCCCAGGAACAACTGCCGGGCCTGATTCCCCTCCTGCGATGATCGACATTCGTTGACTCAGAACTAATCCGCCCTTCTGCTGCTCGGCTCCATGACATTCCCAGCAATATTCCGAAAGAAGCGGGCGGATTTGGGATTCAAAAAACTGTATTTGTTCAGGGTTAAATGACGGAAGAGGGGTGTTGACCGGCTCGGCCTCGACACGGACAAGAGCGAAGAGCAGCATTGCGAGACTCAATCCGACGGCCGATGGGTTGACCCTCTGGTCGATGAGGGGCTGATTGGGCGGTAATCTCATTGGAAACTGCTTAAAAAATAAAATAGGCGGAAGACCAATGGAAGACAAGTGAGGAAGCCTTGGTGAACTCCTGCTCTTGACTCAAGAAGGATGGCTCCGGCAGGGGAAACGAATGCCGTGATTCGGGAGGAAGACGGATCCCTCGAGGGCGATCGTTCCACAAGGAAGGTCCTACGGCTGGACGCCCGATCACTGACGATGGAGGGGGAACGGAAGAGATCCGCCACGATCTGGATCGGGAGTGGGCTCGACAAGACCGCTCAGCGCACGAGGCCGGTGCTGCGCTCCTGAAGCCAGGCTACGTCGACGTTGTTCCTCGATCCTGAAATGAGGGGAAGGTTGCGGCCTTTCTTGACGGGCGGGGTGGTTCTTGGATCCAGCCATTTGTGAATCTCGGCATGCCCGTCGGCAAAACTCACACCGCCCGCCCCGTTGTGATAACTGGCCGGCATATCGACCATTTCATAGCGAGATGGATTTCGTGGTGAGAAGCCTTCCATATCAACCACAAAGAAGCCGTTGTTGATCCGGTCCTCACGCTCATCAAGCACCACCCAGATTCCGGTCGGTGACGGACGGGTCATGTCGGCAAGTTTTCGGTAGGCTTTATATTTTCGTTGGTTTTGCCAGATCATATTGGGATTGAGCCAATTGTTCATAGAAACACTGCGAACCCGGGGAATAAGACGGCCCCGATGCTTGGAGAGGCTCTTGTCGGCGGGGCATCGCCAGGCGCCGATTGAGTTGAGATAGGGCCATAGATGGCTCTGCATCAAGAAGATGGTGTTCGTGTTGTCGGAGACCGGCGATGCGTTGTCCAACCAGCCTTGGACCCAGGTGCTATGGCGGTTCGGGCCCCGGATGTGGTTCGGAGGAATCCGGTCGTTATTGTCGTCGGCATACATGATCCAACTCAGCGTCATTTGACGCTGATTGTTCATGCAAAAGATGCCTTGGGCCTTCGTCTTGGCCTTCCCTAATGCCGGAAGCAGCATTCCCGCGAGAATCGCGATGATCGCAATGACGACCAGTAACTCGATGAGCGTGAATGCACCTCGAGAATGGGACCGATCCTTAAACAAGGTCATGGTCAGTCTTTATTGGCGACACGGAGGGTTTTGGCGAGGGAAAAAACGGCGATGTTTTTGCATGAGGCACGATGGATGTTTCCATTCCTTCACGGATCGGTTGGCGACTTGCCATATTCGTCTGGGATTATCACCTGAGCATGAAAAAGTGGAATGAATGGCTGGGGCTTTTTCTCAAGGGTCACGGATCGCCTCAAGAGAAACGGCAATGGGAAGGGGTTTGTCCGGTCTGCGGACGCTTTCAGCACTCTCCCGATGTATGCTCCGATTGTTTTGAAGACGGGTGGGAGCACAGAGCTTCCCGGCTCGATGAGGCGCGCTTGGCGGCCTCTGCGGCCAGGGTGACCCGTGAATAGACGGCTCCCATCTGGGAGAGTTTTGCCGAACGCTTTCCTCGAAGGGCGTCGAGAGCTGGACGGCTCGGAGCGGGTGGTCCGGTTTGAGGTTGGGAGTTCCTGGGGGCATTCGCATGCAGTCCTGGCTCGCCAGGGGCAATCGATTCGCTAGGATCGACCGTGATGAAGTGGATGTCGGCAGCTCTCTTATTGGCGGGAATGGTTTCGGGGGATGGTCAAATCCAGGCCAAGGCCCTTTTACCGATTCCAGACAAACTCGTTGTTCTCACCTTCGATGACTCCAACAAATCGGATCGCTTCTTTGTGGCGGAGATTGTGACCGAGATGGGTTTTGGTGCGACCTTCTACGTCACCGAAGGTCTGGGTTTCCTCAAGAGCAAGACCAATTACACGACTTGGGAGGAGATCCGGGAGTTGCACGACATGGGCTTTGAGATCGGCAATCACACCCAACGCCACCGAAACGTCACCAGCCTCTCCGGGGAAGACTTGGAGCGCTCCCTGACTCATATTGACCGCCGCTGTGCGGAATACGGCATCCCCAAGCCAACGACGTTTTGCTTCCCAGGCTTTTCCCACGGGATGGCTGCGGTCGAGGTGATCGATCGGCATGGATTCCAGTTTGCCCGCCGTGGCGTGAGGCCGGAGTTCAGCGATGGCGGTCAAGGGGGCCGGGGGCCGGCCTATGATCCGGAGGTCGATCATCCCTTGCTGGTTCCCACCACGTGGTATTCGGGGCCACAATCGGGGTTTGAGGATCTCAAATGGGCCGTGAATCAGGCACGTGATGGCAAGATTGCGGTCCTGTGTTACCACGGGGTGCCGGCGATCGAGCATCCGTGGGTCAGCACTCCGGAGGAGAATTTCATCAGGCACATGCGGTATTTGAGGAGTCAGGGCTGCCAGGTGATCGCGATGCGCGATCTGTCAAAGTATGTGGACCCTGGCAGCCGCGTGGAGGATCCCTATGCCGTGATCGGGACGCGGACGCCGATTGCTCTGGCTGATCGTCGGGAACTCTTCGTTGATGACCATGTCATTGAAACGATGAGCGGCAGCGCCGAACTGCAACTCCATCGGCCCGAGCCGCAGGAGATCGTCTTGGTCACCGACCAGCCCTGGGAGGGGAATACGAGCGCCTATTACACGATTTTCCAGGATGACGACCGCTACCGCATGTATTATCGCGGGTCCCACTTTGACGAAGGCTCGAAAGAGGCGGGGCATCGCGAGGTGACCTGCTATGCGGAAAGCACCGATGGCATCCAGTGGACGAAACCGTCCCTCGGACTCGTTGAATTTGATGGTTCCAAGGCCAACAACATTGTCTGGGATGGGATCGGGACCCACTGTTTTACGGTTTTCAAGGACCCCAATCCCGCGTGTCCGCCGGAGGCGAGGTATAAGGCGCTTTCGCGCGGTCGCCCGAAAGCCCGAAAGGGGCTCTATGTGTTCCAGTCCCCGGACGGCATTCATTGGTCGATGATTCGCAGAGACCCAGTGATCACGGACGGAGCCTTTGATTCTCAGAATCTGGCTTTCTGGGACGCGGCCGCAGGCATCTACCGTGAATTCCACCGCACCTTTGACGAAGGCATTCGAGCGATCATGACCGGGACCTCGAAGGATTTCGTCGAGTGGTCAAAACCCGAAATGGTCACCTACGATGGCGGCCCCTCTCAACATCTCTACACCAATGCCGTGTTGCCGCATCCGGAGGCACCGCATCTCTTGCTTGGTTTTCCAACCCGATACTTGCCCGATGAAGGCCAGCGGGTGGAGCCAACCTTTATGACCAGCCGAGACGGAGGTCGGAGCTTTCATCGTTGGTTCGAGGCCATCATCCCGGAGTGGGCGCCCGAGGACCGAAGCGGCAATCGGAGCAACTACATGGCTTGGGGCCTGCTCACGTTGCCGCAGCAGCCCGACGAGATGTCGGTCTATGCCACCGAAGCCTATTACACGGGCCCCGACAGCCGCCTGCGGCGGTTTACCTATCGCAAGGATGGATTTGTTTCCCTCAGAGTAGGTCGTGAAGGCGAGTTGCGGACCCGATCCATTTCGTTCCAGGGCAACCAGCTTGCGATCAACGCCAAGGTTGATCCGGGGGGCAGCGTGCGTGTCGAGTTGCAGGATTGGAATGGTGAGCCGCTGCCAGGTTATCGACTGGCCGATTGCGAGGCGTTTACCATGGATTCGATCAAGCACCTCGTTCATTGGGAGGGCCGTGCCGATGTGAGCGCATTAGCCGGCATGCCGATCCGCCTTCGTTTTCAGTTGAAGCATGCCGATCTGTTCACCTTTCAGTTTCAGAGGTAATTCCCCAAAGAACTTGCCCTCAGCCAGTTCAGGGTTGGATCGCTGTGAGCCGGTTGGGTGGATGGGTTCAACGGGCTGTATTCATGTTCAAGGTCGGCTTCCATGATGTTCGACTCCTTCGAGGATTCCTCACGTTCGGAAGCGGCCGGTTCCCCTTTGGAGAAAGGGAGAAGCGAATCGGACGGGAGGGGCCTCCGAGGGAAGCGGAGCCTTCTTTTGGAGCTACACCTTGCCCTGTTTTCGCCATCGGTAGAGCGTGGTGGGATGAATTCCCAATTGAGCCGAAATCCAACTGAGGTTTTGGTCATCCTGCGCCAGCAGTTCCTGGGCTCGCTTCATGCGTTCCTTCTGGGACGGAATCCTGGCCCCAAGGCTCACTCCCTTCGGCGGGATAGGGGGTGGCGAATGGCTTGCCGGTCCAGCGTTGAACAGAGGAGGAGTTGAGGGTGAGCGGGCTTGATGAGGGGTCCACCACGCCGCTCTCAGGATGGGACCGTCATACAAGATGACCATACGATCAATGTGGCTCTTGAGTTCTCGCACATTACCGGGCCAGTCATAATCCTGAAAACGGCTGACTAGTTCGGGCTCAATCTGATCAAACATCTTGCCGAAGCGCTCTCCGGCCTTCTGCATGAAATTCACTGTGAAGAGGGGGATATCCTCCTTCCTCAAGCGAAGCGGCGGCACGCGGAGGGTGATTTCGGAGAGGCGGTAGTAGAGGTCTGCCCGAAATGAGCTGGAATCGATGTCGTCCTGAAGGTTGCGATTGGTTGCCGAGATGACTCGGAGGTCTGCCTTGTATTCGGAAGTGCGCCCGAGTTTTCTCGCCATTCCTGTCTCGAGAAAGCGGAGAAGTTTTGGCTGAAGGCTGAGATCGAATTCGCCGATTTCATCCAAGAATAAGGTTCCCCCTCGGGCTTGCTCGACCAAACCTTCGCGATCGGTCAGCGCTCCCGTGTAGGCACCTTTGACCGCTCCGAAGAGTTCCGCCTCGATGAGGTCTTTGGGAATGGCGGCGCAATTGATGGGAATGAAGGGGCCCGTCCGACTGGCTTTGTGAAGGGCTTCTGCGACCCGCTCTTTGCCGACGCCGGATTCTCCCAGGATGAGAACGGTTGCGTCGGTTGGACCAAGTCGAGAGATGGCTTCCTTGAGATTGAGCATTCCTGATGACGATCCGATGAGCATCTCTTCGGTCTCAATCGGCGCTCCCCCATAGAGCTGGATCCAGAGGCCCTGGGATTCGACAGCCTTTTCGAGGGCCCTTTTCCAACGCTCGGCGGAGTCGCTGAGGTTAAGGTAGTCGTAGGCCCCATCCCGGACGACGTTGACGATCTGGCTGGTGCTCGCGGTGTCGCCCACGACGATATAGAGTCGGTTGGTATGGGCCAGACGGACCCGGAGCGCTGGCCAATCGCTTGACTCTGTGGCGGCGAGAGGGAAGAGGTAGACAAGGCCCGTGGAATGGTGTCTGAGCTCACTGATAGAGCCCTTGTCACAAGTCTGGTATCGTAGCCCTAGTGACTCGACGTGGTGAGCGATCCGTGGGCTGAATCTGTCGTTGCAGATGGCAGCAATCATGCGGTTGCAATGGATGTTGGGCAGGGTTTGGTGCAAATGCAATATCAGGATTCAGAGACAGCCCAACGCCAAACCGGCAGAGGTTTCATAATTCTTTAAGGCGTCGTTGATATATTGTAGAGAGTCCACCATGCGGATGTCCCTAGGTGCTGCTCTGGGTAGTGTTTTGTCAACACTGACGGTGTCTGGGGTTTCCATTACAGGCGGTGCCTTTGGAACGTTCTACTTCGGGTTTGGCGACGACCAATTCGCATGCTGCCCGGTCAAGTTGGTTGGGCGCTTTCTCCGGCGGACCGTCGGTCACGACCCAGAATTTTGATTCCGGTTTTACTGATGGGTCGATTGATTCGGGGCCCCCGCGACGCAATCGGTCGTGGGCTTCCAGTATTCCTTCGACAGCTTCACAGGCAACCAGATGGGAATCTTCCGAGCCACCGGGAGGGATGTCGATCCCGCGGGGGGGGCGCATTCAACTCGTGGGTTCAATGTGGAGAATGGCCTGATCTCCTGGTTTCAAAAGGTGAACGGAGCGTTGCACGTTTCCATCAATGCCGAGGATGTGAAAGGTATTATTGTGGGCGAAGAAAATGGATCTGATTTGGTTCCTCGTCGATCGCCATGGCGTATTTGCCTGCCGCGCCGTTGGGGATCAGCGTTTGGGTCGGGTGATGGTATGGCTCGGAGGCTAGGAACCGGTAGAGGGAGGCGTTGCCCTTCACGAAATCAACCCGGATGAGATAAAGGTTGCCTTCGGAGTCGGACTCAATGACCGGCGGATTGGTGGCATTGGTTTCTTCGTAGAGGTCGAGAAGTGTTGTCCGTTGTCGTCGCTGAACGAGAGGCGCCATTGCTGGGCGGTGTCGCTTGGGTTTCTCGTGCGGAGTGGGGGGCATGAAGACTCCCTTCGAGTTGGCGAGGACTTTCTGGGTATGGCTTTGAAACGTGGCGTAACCGTTTGCCTGGGAATCGACGATGACGGGATTGATCTCGAGAAGCGCTTGCTCGGGCTTGACCGGGGGGGGCGGGATTGGAGATGGCACCGAAAGGAATCTTCAGCGCTCCAAAAAAGAACGACCCGGCGATGAACCGGATCGTTCTTTGGTTGGGGATGAAGGGGCTCATGCGGACCCCTCAGCAACGCGTCAATCCCGTGATCGGGGCGGAGGGGCGTGGGTCCGTCGGAGCAACGTCATGAATTACTTGGCGGCAAACTTGAAAACCGTTGTCGTCTGGTAAGTTTCGCCGGGCTGCAAAATACAGGAGGGGAAGTTAGCCTGGTTCGGGCTGTCTGGGTAATGTTGGGTTTCCAGGCAGAATCCTCCTCGGTGAACATAAGTCTTACCTGACTTTCCTCGCAATCGGCCGTCAAGAAAGTTTCCGCAATAGAACTGGACCCCCGGCTCATCGGTATGAACCTCGAGAATCCGACCCGTGGTCGGTTCGTGAACGCGGGCCGCGAGGCGGAGCTGACCCGGTTTCGTCTCGCCATTGATGACCCAGTTGTGATCATACCCGGCTCCGAATTCGAGCTGCTGATGGTTCTTTGAAATGTCGCGTCCGATCGCCTTGGCCTTCGTGAAGTCGAACGGGGTTCCCGCCACGGGTGCGATTTCACCGGTTGGGATCAGCGTGGAGTCCACCGGAGTGTAGTGAGACGCATTGAGCATCAATTCGTGCCCGAGGATGTCTCCATTGCCCTCGCCCTTCAGATTGAAGTAAGTGTGCTGAGTCAAATTGACGGGAGTGGCCTGGTCGGTGGTGGCATGGTAGACGACGGAGAGCTCATTGTCTTCGTTGAGCTGGTAGGTGACGGTGATGTCGAGGTTTCCGGGATATCCCTCCTCTTTGTCCTTGGCGTAGTAACTGAGGGTCAGCCCGGTCCAGCCGTCCCCCGCCGTTGGATTCGCGGTCCAGACGACTTTGTCAAAGCCCACGACGCCACCATGGAGGTGATTGGGGCCATTGTTGACCGCGAGGCGATAGGTCTCATTGTTGAGGGTGAACTCACCCTTGGCGATTCGGTTGCCGTAGCGTCCCACAATGGCTCCGAAATACGGTTTGTCGACCGCGTTCGTATAGTCTCCCACTTGATTGTAACCGAGGGCGACGTCAGCGAAGCCCCCGTTTCGGTCGGGAACGGAGATCGAGGTAATGATCGCGCCGTAGTTGGTGATCTTCACCGTCATCCCATGGTTATTCTTCAAGGTGTAGAGTCGGATGGTGTCAAAATCTTCAACCGAGATTTGTGCCTGTAGGACAGGACCAATGACTAGCGCCATCCCGAGGACAATCGTGGGGAACTTCTTCATGGATTTCATTCTCTATAGGTGGTTCGGAGGGTTAGTTTCTGCGTTCCATCACCAAGTTTCAAGTTTGGAAGGTAATGAGCCTGCTGGTTGGGCAAAACGGACCCACGATCCTGGGGACAGATTATGGGTTCGCGGACTTGTCATTGATTCCCGATCCGAGTTGGATGCAGGGTGTCGTGAGGTCGTGTCATCTGGTTCCCAGGGGAAAAAAAGGGTTCGGTTTTACCTTGATCGAGCTTTTGGTGGTGATCGCTATCATCGCCATTCTGGCGAGCATGCTCCTGCCGGCCTTGGGCAATGCCAAGAAGCAAGCTCACAAGGTCAAGTGCGCCAGCAATCAGCGCCAGATTCACTTGGCCTACCAAATGTATGTGGACGACAACGATGATTGGTATCCCCTCGCGCCCGGAATTGCCTCCATCGGGGGACAGAAAGGCGAGGTGTTGGGGAATAATCGGGTCAATGGATTGATCGAGGAAACGAATCGACCGCTCAATCGATATGTTGGAGCGGTGCAGGCTTTTCGCTGTCCTGCGGACAAGGGGGATTCGCTACAGGGCAATGATCATGTGTTCACCGCTTTGGGAAACAGCTATCGTGGAGCCTGGTGGAATGCCTTTCGGGTGAAGCGGGTGATGGGCCTGAGTTCCTTCCGGCGGGGAACCCCTGAAGCCACGCCGATCAAAGGAAGTGAGGTCGCCCGAAGGCCCACGACCAAGGTGATCCAGGGGGATTGGCATTGGCACGGGAACCGGGGGCTCACTGACAAACGAAGCGTTTGGCATAATTTTAAGGGAAAAGCCCGTTACAATATGGTTTTTGGGGATGGTCATGTCGAATTCGTCCGGTGGCCCGAAGAATTTGTTTCGTGGGTCAATGTCGCGCCGGACATCGAGTTTGACTGGTGGTGATAGCGGGGGGCAATCGGTCAGCGCATTCCCGCTGATCCCGGGTTGCTTCGGTTCGAGGGCAGCGTTATAAAAGCGGCATGGTCTCGTTGCGATCTCGATCGGTGTATGGCGGTGTTTTTTTGGCCCTAGGACTCGCGTTCCTGTCCTCTTCCACTCGTGCGGCGGCTCCGCTTCGCGTCTTGCTGATTACCGGGGGTTGTTGCCATGACTATGAGGGGCAGAAGGATATTCTCAAGAAGGGACTGGAAGCGCGGATCAATGCGCGTGTCGATCAAATTCACACCAGTGATCGATCCACTCGGCCCCCCTTGGCGATCCTGGGCAATCCCGACTATGCCCGGGGCTACGACGTAGTCATTCACGACGAGTGCGGCGCGGACTTGAATGAGGAGTCGCAGGTGCGGGCGGTGTTGAAGCCTCATCGGGACGGGATTCCGGGGGTCAATCTCCATTGTGCGATGCACTCCTATCGAATTGGAAACCCCCGTGATCCGGTCGCTTTCGGCACTCCCCATGGACTCTGGTTTGAGTATCTCGGGATCCAGTCGAGCGGCCATGGCCCGCACGAACCGGTGGACGTGACCTTTACCGACGCCACGAATCCCATCACGAAAGGGTTTGCCGATTGGCGAACCGGTCGTGAGGAACTTTATAACAACGTGGCTGTGTTCGATTCCGCCAGGCCGCTGGCGTCAGGACGTCAGAAGGTCAAGCGTCGCAATGGAGAGGAGCGGGTTGCCGAGGCGGTGGTGACGTGGACGAATATCTACGGACCCAAGCAAACCAAAGTTTTCTCCACCACCCTGGGCCATTACTCGCAGACGGTGGCGGATGACCGGTATCTCAATCTGGTTGCCCGCGGATTGCTGTGGGTGACCGGCAAGTTAACGGACGAGGGCCAGCCTCTGGCCGGATACGGGCCTCGGAAGCCCGAGGAATAAACCCTCGAGATGAGGGAAGGGGATCGATCAAGCTCAATCAATGAGGTGCTGAGGAGTTATTTTTGCGGGCGGCGTGCCGCGACAAACATCGTGTCACCCAAGTTGAGCCAGAAGCCCCAGCGGCCTACGGCGGAATCTCCCACGAGACGTTCGATCAACTTGGCCATTGTTCCGACGAGGCCAAAGCGCATTGCCAGAGCCCCCAATACATGCTTCAGCGTATGGAAGTAGCTCGCGGTCTCGATTGGCATAACCTCAAAACCGGATTGCTCAAGGATTCTCCTCATCGTGTCTCTCGAGAAATATGAGACGTGGGTGGGGGGGTGGATTTGCCGCCAGTTTT
>DEAY01000423.1:1873-8378 GCA_002348345.1 Verrucomicrobia bacterium UBA2970 | reverse complement strand
TTCTTGCGGGGGACGGGATTCATGGCCGATCAGTCCACAGTTACGGGAGCGATCGGTGCCTCTGATGAGTTAGACCAATTGGAAGCCTCTGTCATGGGACTCAGACCACGACTCAACCTTCATATGGACGGACCCCTTCCCCGAAAGGAAATCCGCGTCTCGGCAACGAGAGGCAGGCACTTGTTTCATCACGAGGACGTCGGTTGTATCCGTCTCCATCACGGCCCCCATTTGACGATCTCAGGTCGCTCTGCCCGGAGTCGGATTTACGATGTCGGAACCGGAATCAAAGCCGACGTTCCCAGCTTCCGCTCCCTGTGGTACAGCGCGCCCTATCTGCACGATGGTCGCGCCCAATCGCTTCGAGATGTGATCACGACCCACAATTCAAGCAATCGACATGGTCATACGAGCCATCTCAGCAAGAATGCCCAAAACGACTTGTCAAACTACCTTTTGGCCCCGTTCACGACCCCCTCGTTGAACCGAATCCGGGATGACTCGCTCTCTTCAGAGCGCTCCCATTTGGATTGACAAATATTGGGGGCAGGACAACTGTCAACTTACGATGAAAAGAGATTGTCGCCCCTCTGGATTCACCCTGATTGAGCTCCTGGTGGTGATTGCCATCATTGCCATCCTCGCCGGGATGCTTCTCCCCGCTCTGGCGCGGGCCAAGGAGAAAGGGAGACAAACGGTCTGCCTTAACAACCACAAACAGATCGGACTGGCCTTCATGATGTACCTGGATGACTTCAAAACCTTTCCTATCCATCCGACCTGGTCCACCTGCGGCGGGAAACTCGGTCTCGGGCCCGGCTACCAAAGTAACAACAAGGATATCGCCGATTTCGATGAGCGGCCCTTGAACCGATACACCTCCACGCCGGATGTCTATCGTTGCCCAAGCGACGCCGGGGACGTCCTCCATCCTGAACACTTTCCCAAAACAAACCCACCCGCGAAGAAGACCTGTTACAACTACTATGGCACGAGTTATTTGGTGCAATGGAACTGGGATGGATTCGCGGTCGAGCATGTCACCGCAGCCCCCGGTCAAAAGGCGCTGACCGAGGCCGCCCTCTCTCGAGCACCAACGACAAAAATCATTCAAGCCGACTGGCCTTGGCACGGCAACCGCGATCCCAATTCCCGCAAAACCCAATGGCACAAGCTCGGGGGACGGGGGCTCAATACCCTCTTTGGCGACGGCCACGCCGAGATCTTTGATTTCCCCCCCGACCTCCACAACTGGGCAGGCCGCAAGCCCGATCCCGCCAATGGGTTTTGGTAGGGCAACCCTTTGATCCAGGGAATTCGCCGACGCCCGCGTCCGGATCGAATCAATCGCCTACGGCGCAACCCGGAAAAACGCGGCCCCGGCTCCAACTTCCACCTCGTAAGGCGAGACGGCGCCCTCCACCTGGCGCCACGGACCGCTAATCTCGGCGGCCGATTCCAAGGTTCCCGTGAAGGTCACCCTCGCGCCACTCCCGATTCGTTCGATGGCAATCCCCCGTGCAGGCAGCTGGTAAACCTTCACATTGTCGAACAGGACAAAACTTAAATCCACATTGTCAGAAACCGAAGAGAACCAATCGCTGTAGCCCAAGAAAAAGGTCCCGGAATCCGAGAATGCAGCGGTTGATTGGGAGGCCACCGCAATGTCCGTTCCCTTCATCGACCAAGTCACCCGGTCCCCCGCCTTGATGAGCTGGACCGGTATCCATTCAAACGCGGGTTGACCGGGCGCGGTCTTACCTCTCTGCTGGGGAAATTCGGTCATTTGCGGCTCGGGGGCGGATTTCCCGGAAGGAAAAACTGCTCCGTAGTATCCATGGTCACTGTTCTGACTCCCAGCGAGGTAAACACCAGTCTCCTCGGTCAGGAACACATCGTTCAAAAAGAAGCGATAATCGCGAGACGATCCCCCCTCACCCGTCAATAAGAACCACGCTCCATCGGATGCCTCGTCCGCAGTTTGGACATGATCCCCCGAGGTTCCAATCCCGGCCGCCGCAAACTCGGTCGATCCGCTCCCGCCGCCCGGAATCGGTCCGTTGAAATTGAGCCATAGATCGAATGAGAGCACATAGTCTCCGGAAAAGTCCTGCCCCATGGGCGAGGCGGTGATATGGGCGGCCTCGCCCAAACTTTCGTTGGCGGTGAACTTGAGTCCCAACGTCGACTCCCCGTCCCCCCCGGGGGGCGAGGGAATGCCATCCACCGAATAGTCATACCCAAAGACCACCGAGGTGTCATCGGAACTCCGGTTGACCTGCCAGGCTCCCGAAACATCCTTCTCGAACCCCTCCTCGTATATGACAACCGCCCCCGCCAACTCATCCGGTTCGGGAATGCCCCGATCCCCGTTGTCGACCAACGGCAAGGTCGCAAACTTACCACTCGCGGTTTGGTAGGCATCGCTGGGGCTGATGATAAGGACAATCGTCTCGTTGAGTTCCTCCTTGGCATCATCAATCAGCTTCAGGAACAGGGAGACCTCGGAGTCACCCGGACCAAAGGTGACCTCGGCGGGATCAATGGTCTGGTAATCCTCTCCCGCCACCGCGGATCCCTCGAGACGAAAGGGCACGGTGAGCGCGGCATCGATCCCGGAGGACCGCACAAATCGGAACTCGGCCGACCCAGCCCCTTCATCGACCTCTGCCGCCACAAACGCCTCGCTCCCCGTCCCCTCGTCCCGAACACGTTCCCCGGCGACGCTGACCCCGACCACGGGAGGTAACTGATCAGAAGTCAGCCGGACCACCCGAAGATGATCGAAGATGACAAAATTCTCAGAGCCAGGATTGGCAATCGATGAAAAGGGATCGGAATACCCGATCATCACCTTGTTCCCATCCGCCAAGACCTGATCGGCCGCCAACTCGGCGATGATCTGCCCCCCCAAAATCCAGGTGACCCGCCCTCCCAACTTCCGGACCTCGGCGCTCACCCATCCCTTTCCCGGAGCTCCTTTCGTTTCATGAGGCGGGAACGGGAAGACCTTCTCCATCGGACCGTCGGAAAAGGTATTGTACTCCCCGATGCCATCGCCATCCATATCGGTGAAGCCCACGCGGGCCGCTTGCTCATCGAAAAAAGTCGGCATACCAAAGCCATCTCCGGAATACGCCCGATAATCTCGAGACGCCCCGCCTTCCCCCGAAACCGCGAAAAACGTTCCGTCCCCATCAATGGCCTGGTTCCCGTCCAGCATGGCGACCAGCTCGCCGGAATGGCCGACCCCCATGGTCGTAAACTCGGTCGAACCCGTCCCCCCGTAGGCCGGCCCATTATAGCTCATGAACATTTCAAACCGCAGTGCATAATCTCCGTCGAAATCAACCTCCTTCGGATAAAGGCTCACCGAGGCCTCGGCGGCTTCGTCATCCGAATTGACGATCATCTTGAGGCCGAGGGTGGTCTCCCCCAAACCAAAAGGGTTCTTGGGTACTTTGAGGGTCTCGCTCACCCCGCCCCGAGTGATCGTAAACTGATCCTGCGTATAATCGTGGCCGAAGATCACGGTGGCATCGGGCGTTTCACTCAAACTGTCCTCCACCACCTCCCACTGAGAGGATGAATCCTGATCGAAATGGTCGGAGAAGAGAACTTGCGCCTCGCACTCCCCACCCCAAAGCATGACCCCCGTCGCCAGACCCCCTCCGACTGACACCCTCCATCGCCCCGGAAATCCTTTCATCAACCCACTCCAAACACATCACCTTCCAGCGTCAATGCTGAATTGTACGAAAATCCAGACGTCTCATGGAGCCTTGGTTCTGTCGCTGATACCAACGCTTCGGGAGCCAGCCAACCCTCCCGGATTGGGGCCTTTGATTGACGGAAAGCCTCTAGTCAATCCTGACCGGTCGAGGATCGAAGCCAGCCACGTCAAAGATGCCGGATGACTTGCTGGCCATAAAACCCGGAAGAGATTGGTCCCAACGCAGGAAGTGAGGACTCGACCGGTGAGCGTCAATGGCGGCCTGATCCCGGTAGAGCTCGTAGATGGCAAAGTGAGTGGGCTCGTCCAGCTTCCGGGACCATTCCCACTTCAAGCAGCCTGGCTCCTGCCGTGATCCTGCTGCATTGGCCTCCAACGCGGCGATGGCTTGTTCCTCAGTGGCGGGCTTGATTTCAAGATTGACGACAATCGCGAGCATAGACCCGCATCCTATCCAGACCTCGCTCCGTGGCAATCGAGAAACCTCAGGAAGCGAGGCGCCCCACCGGGGCGAGATCACCGTCAAGTACACGCCGAGAGGTTTGAATCCAGATCGAACCCCCGGAGGTTCAATGGTCTGAGCGGCGGCTTCAACCGCTCGTTCGAAAGACACAGGAATCGCCTGCCCTGCAATTTGCCCTTGTGCTTTCGCCTCTCCTGGTCGACCCTCACAACTTCCGGTCTTGGGTTCCCGACGAGACCCGCCGAGCCATCCAATGCCCTTTAAACAACTCCCCGTTTTCAGCACGCTCCTCTTGGCCATGACGCTCGCCTCCATGGCCGGGGAAGCCGGCATGTGGTCCATTCAACCTCTCGGCCCCGTGGCTCGCCCCCTCATCCCTGACTCCGCCTGGGATCGTAATCCGATCGACACATTTGTTCGGGCTGAACATCGCCGGAAAGGTCTTGAGCCCGCGACGCCTGCCGATCCCTCAAGTCTACTCCGTCGACTTCACCTCGATCTCCTGGGCATTCCTCCGTCGCTTGATGCACTCCAACAGCTCCGGGAGCAATCGTCTTCGACGCAACACGAGCTCTGGGTGGATCGTCTCCTGGCGTCTCCCGCCTATGGCGAACGATGGGGACGCCTTTGGCTTGATGTAGCCCGATTCGCCGAAAGCAGTGGATTCGAACACGACTCCGATCGCCCGCATGCCTTCCCCTATCGCGATTTCGTGATCCACGCATTCAATGACAACCTCCCCTACAACATCTTCGTCCAATGGCAGATCGCTGGGGACCAGATCGCGTCGGACAGGGCATTGGCTCACGCGGCAACTGGGTTTCTCGGTGCCGGCGTGTTTCCCACCCAGTTGACCGAAAAGGAATTTGAATCAGCCCGTTACGATGAGCTCGACGACATGGTCAGCGCCACGGGAAGCGCATTCCTCGGACTCTCGGTGGGATGCGCCCGCTGCCATGATCACAAGTTCGACCCCATTCCCGCCGCCGACTACTACGCCCTCGCCTCGACCTTCACGCGAACGATCCGAACCGAGGTCGACCTCCAACTGGACAACGGGCAAAGGATCAAGGCCATGGTGAACACCGAAGGCAAACCTCCGCTCAAGCATGCGGCGGATGGCCGAGGCTACCCTCATTTTTATAAAACAACTTACTTCCTGAAACGAGGTGATATCAGTCAGAAAACCGACCCCATTCAACCGGGTTTCCTCACCCTCCTTGCCCCAAAGGAAAGGCCCATGCTTCCATCGGGCAACCGCGTCCGCCTGGCCCGTTGGCTGACCGATCCGAGGCAGGGAGCGGGTCGATTGGCCGCACGTGTCATGGTCAACCGTCTCTGGCAGCACCATTTCGGCGTGGGCCTGGTCAGCACCCCCAACGATTTTGGCACCCAAGGGAGCCGCCCGACTCATCCCGCTCTGCTCGATTGGCTGGCCCACGAACTCATTCAACGGGACTGGAATCTCAAGGCCATCCAACGACTCATCGTCACCAGCAACACCTACCGCCAAGGGTCGGATTACCGTGATCAAGCCGCCCGGACCGACAAGACCAATCGTTACCTTTGGCGCTTTCCTCCCCGCCGGTTGGACGCCGAGGCAATCAGAGACTCCATGCTCTCGGTCAGCGGGCTCCTGGACGATACCCCTTACGGACCGGGCTCCTTGGATCCGGACATGCGTCGGCGGAGCATCTATTTCTTCATCAAACGAAGTCAACCCGTTCCCTTCCTGTTGCTCTTTGACTTTCCCGAGCGGCTCGTCAGCATCGGGCGCCGCGCCACCACCAACATTGCCCCCCAGGGACTTGCCTTGATGAACAGCCCGGTGATCCGCCACTACGCCAGTGGCCTCGCGGACCGTGCACAATCCCTGGTCGAGCGAGGGACCGAGGAAAACGTGATCTCCTCACTCTACCGATTGGCCCTCGCCCGCTTTCCCTCCGATGAGGAGTGGGAGAACGCGACACGGTATCTCAACGGACCAACGTCGTCCCTCGCCCAAGCCCCGCGCCCCATGATGCTCATTGATCTGGCGCACTCACTCTTGATGTCGAACGAGTTTCTTTATCTCCGATGAATCGGCACACCCCATTCGACCGACTCCCCATCTCTCGCCGGCAGATGCTTCGCCGAAGCGGGGCCGGCATGGGCTTGCTTGCCTTCGTTGATCTCCTGCATCAGGACCGAGTGCTCTCGGCTTCGGCCAAGGCAGCGGATCCGCTGGAGGCAATGAGCGAGCCCATGAGGCCACGCCCCACTCACTTCACTCCCAGGGCCAAACGCGTCATCTGGCTATTCATGAATGG
>DEAY01000423.1:512-1495 GCA_002348345.1 Verrucomicrobia bacterium UBA2970 | reverse complement strand
GGGCAAAGCGTTGAAGGTTTCGACCGCTTCACGGGCTTCTTCGCCAACCAGGTGGGCGGCCTCATGGCCTCCCCCTTTGCCTTCAATGCCCACGGGCAGTCCGGAAAGCAAGTCTCGGAGATTTTTCCGCACCTCGCCCGTCAGGTCGACAAGATGGCCTTCATTCATTCGGGCTACAGCGAATCCAACAACCATAGCCCCGCCCTTTTCATGATGAACTGCGGGTTGCCACGGATGGGGTTTCCCTGCGTAGGATCGTGGGTTACCTACGGACTCGGAAGCGAAAGTCGCAACTTACCTGGATTCGTGGTCATGTCTGATCCCAAGGATCGGGGTCTCCCCAAAGGACATGCCTCAAACTGGAGCGCTGGATTCCTCCCCGGCATCTACCAAGGCACCTGGCTCAAGCCCAAAGGAGAACCCATCGACCACCTCAAGCGCCTCCCGGGAGTCGAACCCCATCGACAACGAGCACAACTCGATTTTCTCCGGCAACTCAATGAAGGGTTCTCGGATCGACTGCCGAACGAAGCGGATCTCACGGCTCGAATCGAAAGCTACGAACTGGCCTACCATATGCAGATGGCGGCCCCGGAAGCCTTGAACATCGGGCAGGAACCCTCCCACATCCAATCTCTCTACGGCCTAGATCAACCCCATTGCCGTCATTTTGCCGCGCAGTGTCTCACCGCACGGCGGCTCGTCGAACGGGGGGTACGTTATATCCAAATCTATTCTGGCGGGAACGAAAACCAAAAGAGTTGGGACGGTCATATCGATCTGGAAGGCAACCATCGGGGATTCGCACAGGAAACCGATCAACCGATCGCAGGCCTATTAGCGGACCTGGAACAACGCGGCATGCTGGAGGAGACCTTGGTGATTTCGTGCGGTGAATTCGGAAGACTTCCCGTCGCACAGAAATCCAAAGAACCGGGTCGCGATCATAACCCGCATTGCTTCACCGTCTGGATGGCGGGGGG
>DEAY01000423.1:0-196 GCA_002348345.1 Verrucomicrobia bacterium UBA2970 | reverse complement strand
CTTCACCGTCTGGATGGCGGGGGGAGGCATTCAGGGAGGCGTCCGCTACGGGGAGTCCGATGAAATCGGTTTCCGGGCTGCCCGTGACCTCGTCCACATCAATGATCTTCATGCCACCATCCTCTACTGCATGGGGATTGACCATGAACGTCTCACCTACCGTCACAACGGGCGTGACTTCCGCCTGACCGACGTG
>DEAY01000440.1 GCA_002348345.1 Verrucomicrobia bacterium UBA2970 | reverse complement strand
TATTGGGGATGAAAAGCGAACCCCAGAAGGCCTTCCTCGTTTTCTACATATGTCTTCCGATCCGAAATATCCAGATAAACCTCAACTTGATCGGTTTCCCGGTCCCGGGGAAGGCGGAGAATTCGTCCTTTCTGCTCGACAAGGTAAAACGATGGGCTTCCGTCTGGAGCGGTGATTGCTAGAATCGGACGATCGAACTTCAGTCGGGGAAAGGCATCCTCCAACTCAAGGCGGGGAAGAGGCTCGTGGCCATCGAGACGGAGCAAGCCGCAGCAAAGGCCGATCAGAGCAACGGAAACGAACGTCTTCATGATGGAGACGTTATCCAAGTCGATTGCGGGCGCAAGCTTTCATCGGGATCACCTTCAGTTGTTACTGAAATCCCCAAGTCTACCCACGACAACGGATTCCATCACCGATGGACCTAGAAGCTGACCCCACCGGGCTGGAGTTCAGCCCAGACCACGATCTGCACCGCTGCGTCCAATGGCATTTCGTTGATTCCGAGCGCGACACGGGCATGCTTACCCGCATCCCCAAAGACCTCATTCAACAGTTCAGAAGCTCCGTTCAAGACTTCGGGATGCCCTCGAAATCCAGGGGCAGTATGCACATATCCCTCGAGTCGAATAATCTTCGCGATTTGATCGAGCGTCCCCGCTGCCTCCCGTAATTGGGCAAGAGCGTTGAGCCCGCAAATACGCGCGGCCTCATATCCCTGAGCGACATCAAACTCCGCACCAAGTCTGCCGGGATAAGCCATTTTGCCGTCCACCCAGGGGAGCTGCCCTGAGGTCAACACCCAGTTGCCCATTCGCGTCCAGGGGATATAGGCACCCACGCCGGGAGGCGCTGGAGGCAATGTGATCCCCAGTTTACTGAGATTCTCTTCGGATGACATGGTCCAGTTCGTAATCGGTTCTAGGGAAAAAACCTACCGAGTCCTGCTCGGCTCGCCGAGCAAATAATTCTTCAACCGTTTTGTGAAACCTTAATTGTGAAAGCCAACGATGCGAAGCCTTTGCTCGTGACGCCAGCCAACCGATGAGATTAGCATTAATCAATGCCCGCGATCAGGCGAATCCAATCCCATGATGCCCGATACGATCTCCCCGAAGGGGCCGGTTCGGACGCCATCCACACCAATCCCCAATACGGGTATGCCGTCACCATGCTTGAGGACGACAGCGGGCGAAGCGGAACGGGCATCGCCTACACCCTCGGGGGCGGCACTCATCTCGTGTGCAACGCCATCAAGTTATTATCCGAACCTCTTCTCAATCAGGATCTCGAGGTGCTCATGGCGAATTTCGGAACGATCCAACGTCAGATCGCCGAGGAACCGAGAATTCGTTGGCTGGGCCCCCACAAGGGAGTCATTCATTTGGCCTTATCATCGATCACCAATGCCTGCTTCGATCTTTGGGCCAAGTCGCGTGGGGTTCCACTCTGGAAACTCTTGCTCGACCTGCCCTCGGAGTCGCTTGCTGATCTGATTGATTTCACCTACCTCGATGAAGTGCTCAATCGAAAAGAATTTGTCGCTCTCATCGAGCAGCACCGTGAATCGCGTCCCAGCCGTGAGCGTATTCTCAAAGAGGGTTACCCCGGCTATGACACCTCGGTCGGTTGGATTCAGTATTCCCGAGAGGTCATTCGCGACAACGTCAAACGAGCGATGGATCAGGGATTCACCGCGATGAAGTTAAAGGTTGGGTTGAAGGATTCAGATGAAGATTTCCGGCGGGCCTCCCTTGTTCGCGAAACGGCTGGTGACGCGGCGACGCTGATGTTCGATGCCAACCAAATTTGGTCCATGCCACAAGCCCTTCGGGTTGGCCTCCGATTGAATGAACTCCACCCCTTTTGGCTGGAAGAACCCACTGAACCCGATGATGTGCTTGCTCACCAAACGCTCGCGCGGGCCCTCAAACCGACAGCCATTGCCGTGGGTGAAGCAGTCTCGAATCGAATCCTCTGGAAGAATTTCTTCCAGGCCCAAGCCGTGGGAATCTGCCAGGCAGATTGCACCCGTCTGGCTGGGATCAGTGAATACTTGAGCGTCGTGGCCATGGCAAAACGATTTGGCGTGCCAGTGGTCCCCCATGTGGGCGACATGGGGCAGATTCATCAGCATATGGTCTTCTTCAATCATATCGCGCTGGATCACCCCGTCCGGTTCCTCGAACACATTCCCCACCTGAGGGATCATTTTGTCCATCCCGCCCATGTCTCGGGGGGGGCCTATTATCCGAGTGAGGAACCTGGATGCAGCACGAGCCTGAAGGCATTTCCATGATTGGGGGAGGGAGTCCATCCGTCGGCACCGCGCCTTTGCTGGGTTCCCTTCACGAAGCGTGACTTGGAGTTGGGGCCTCACAGATTCCCTGTTACCTTTTTTAGATTCGTCACATCCTTGAAAAACGCCTAGGCTCTTGACGATGGTCTTCCTTTGGGAATCCATCTGATTTGCCATGATGATGAAAACAAAACATCGATGTGTTGTCGGCGTTGTGCTCTGTTTGCTAGATGGCGTGGTGCTGCACGCTGAAGTGGGAGTGGGAGCCAAGCCATTGACTGGAGCCGAGCTGATTCTCGATGGGTCTCGAGAAATGCTCGATCAAAAATGGACCTACTGGGAAGGCCCTGGATTCAACTCCGGCCTGCCCATCAAATGGAAGATCGTCGACGACCCAGTTGATTCAGGCACGGTGGTGATGACCGATGACCCGGCCGCCGCAGGCGGCCGCTACGGGGCTGCGGATATTGTGACCAAGAAAAAATATCGTGACTTTCGACTCCATGTAGAATTCTTGATTCCCAAAAAGGGAGGCAATAGCGGCGTCTATCTGCAGAACCGTTATGAAATCCAAGTATTGGACGGGGATCGCACGAAGCACGGCATGGCAGCGATCATCAATGAATCGGAATCCCCCTATCATGCCTACCGTGGCCTGGGGCAGTGGAACGCATATGATATCACCTTCCGAGCCGCCCGGTTCAAAGGCGGAATCCTGACAAAGCCTGCCCGGGTAACGTTGATCTTCAACGGGATCAAAGTGCACACCGATCATCCCATCATGAAAGTTTGGGGTGGCCCTCGATCCGGTCTTGATGGGGGCAATGATAAGGGGAGGGGAATCACGGATCGCCTCGGAGGACTCAAACTACAATGCGAAGGACATGATGTCCGCTACCGGAATATTTGGATCAAGGAATTGGATCTGGGGAATCGTTCCACCGATTTCGACGAATAAGGCCTCCCTCCACTTTCCGCTTTTCTATTGCCGATAGCCCAGTATGTTTCCGCCGGCAGGGTCTCGCCGTCGCCAACCCAGGAGGGTTTTGGCGATGGGGACAGGGGCTCATACTTGAATGGAAATAAAACGCATACGCAATTTCAGCATCATTGCGCATATCGACCACGGAAAGACGACTCTTTCCGATCGTTTGCTTCACCGAACGGGAACCATTTCCGACCGGGAAATGCAGGCGCAACTCCTGGATTCAATGGATCTCGAGCGGGAGCGAGGCATTACCATCAAGGCGCACCCGGTAACCATGTATTATGAGGCCGCTGATGGGAACCAATATGAGCTCAACCTGATCGATACCCCCGGGCACGTTGATTTTTCATATGAAGTTTCTCGTAGTCTCAGTGCCTGTGAGGGCGCCCTGCTCATCGTCGATGCGGCTCAAGGGGTAGAAGCCCAGACCGTGGCGAACGTTCACTTGGCGATGAAGGAGGACCTCGTCATTATTCCCGTCATCAACAAGATCGATCTGCCTCATGCCAATGTCGATCAGGTGATTAAACAGATTGAGGATATCCTTGCCATTCCTGGGGAAGAGACAATTTGTGCCAGCGCGAAGCAGGGGATCGGAATCGAGGAAATCTTGGAAGGTATCGTCACCCGGCTCCCGCCGCCGGAAGGCAGTCGAGACCATCCGCTCCAGGCACTTCTCTTCGATTCCTATTATGATACCTACAAGGGAGTGGTGACTCACATCCGAGTGGTCAACGGTGAGCTTTGTTCGGGAACCCATGCCAAACTTCTCCATTCGGGCAAGAATGTCGAAATCAAAGAGGTGGGAAGTTTTAATCCCAAGCCTTATGTGCGGGATCGATTAACGGCCGGCGAAACCGGTTACATCACGGCCAACATCAAGTCACCGCTTGATATCAAAGTCGGCGACACCCTCACCGATGCCCGCAAGCCTGCCAAGGAGCTCCCCGGTTTCCAGGAGATTCATCCGATGGTCTTCAGCGGCATCTATCCGATTAACAATGCCGATTACGAACGACTCAAGACCAACCTCGCCAAGCTTCAACTCAACGATGCGGCCTTCGTCTACCAGGCGGAGAGTTCGGTGGCTCTTGGATTCGGGTTTCGCTGCGGCTTTCTTGGGTTGCTGCATCTGGAAATCATCCAGGAACGACTTCGCCGAGAATTCGAGATGGACATTATCGCAACCTATCCCAGCGTCGTCTATCAGGTCTTCACCACTGACGGTGAGATGAAGGAAGTCGATAATCCCGTTTTTCTTCCAAGCCCCAACTACATCGAAAAGATTCTCGAGCCGATGGTGAAGTCCTTCATTATCTGTCCCAATGAGTACATCGGTGATATGATGAATTTGGTGTCAGAGAAGCGAGGTCTCTTGGAACACACGGAAACGCTGGATGACAAGCGAGTGATGCTGACTTGCCGCGTGCCGCTCAATGAAATCCTCATTGATTTTCACGACCGCATCAAGAGCCTGACCCGTGGTTACGGCTCGATGGACTATGAGCACGACGGGTATCAGAAGTCCGATATGGTGCGCTTAGACATGTTGGTCAATTCAGAGGCCGTGGATGCCTTCTCCTGTATCGTTCACAAGAATAAGGCGGAAAGCCGGGGCCGTGTCTTGGCCGCAAAACTGAAGGACGTCATCCCACGCCAACAGTATCAAATCGCGCTCCAGGCGGCGATCGGAAGTCGGATTGTGGCGCGCGAGACCATCCGGGCCTTGCGAAAGGATGTCACGGCCAAGTGTTACGGAGGCGACATTACGCGGAAGCGTAAACTTTTGGAGAAACAGAAAGAGGGCAAGAAACGAATGAAATCGGTGGGTTCAGTTAGCATCCCGCAAGAAGCGTTTGTCCAGGTGTTAAAGTCATGATTCGCTTTTCGTTCCGTTGGTTGATTTCTAGAAAGGTTCGCATGGCGGTGCAAATGCGCCATCAAGTGAAGAAATACCTCAACGCGCAACGAGATCTTTTATCGAAAGAGGCGGTCGGCCACCTTGAAACCGCCATCGCGGAGAGCGCCGAGATCATCCACAACGGCTCGATCCCTAAAGAAGTCGATTCGGGAATGGTGCGGTTGGAGGAAGTCGCCAACAAGTGGCTTCGTCCTTACAAGAATGCTGGCATCCGCGAGAATGTTGAGGTCGGTATAGTTGCAGCGGCGGTCGTACTCGGTTTCCGAAGCTTCTTTTTCCAACCCATGGCCATTCCATCGGGGTCGGCACAACCCACGTTTTACGGCATTGTGGAGGAGAACCTTCGAGGTGATCCCGATAAAACAATCCCATCAGGCCTGAAAAAGTGGTATCTCTCCTGGGTGCGAGGCGAGAAATACTACCACATCAAGGCAAAGGCCTCTGGTCAGTTTTCGATTATTGACAAGGAACCGGTTCGCCTTTTTCCGATGGTGTCGAAACAACGATTTCGCATCGGGAACCAGGATCATACCGTCTGGTTTCCACCCGACTCACTCTGGCGGAGGGCCCAATTAGGGACGGGAATTCATTTTAACGAGGGTGACGACGTCATCCGGCTCAAGGTGACCAGCGGGGATCATCTGTTCGTGAATCGCTGCATCTACAATTTTGTGCGTCCCAAACGGGGTGACACGATTGTCTTTAAGTCAACCGGTGTTCCTGGCTTGACTCAGCACACCCATTACATCAAACGCCTCGTCGCTTTAGGCGGTGAACGCGTTCGAATCGGAGATGACCGGTATGTTCGAATCAACGATGTTCCGCTTGACTCTTCTGATCCGGGATTTGAGTTTGTCTATTCCTTCCGCGGCGATCCTGAGGACAGTATTTACTCCGGTCATGTGAACAACAAGATTGGCCGTCAATTCCGGAAATACAATCTCGCCGCCTTGTTTCCAGACGGCGATGCCGAGATCCAGATCAATCAGAATCACTATTTCACACTCGGCGACAATACGATGAACAGCCACGACAGCCGCAATTGGGGGGCTTTCCCGAGAGAAAAAGTGATTGGTAAATCATTTTTCGTCTTCTGGCCGATCTCAGACCGGTTTGGCTGGCACGTCCGCTAAAGAAACCCTCGGCAGCCCTTCACAACAGCGGCCTGGAGGGCGGCGATATATTTCGCACAATATATGTTATATTTAATACGTAACTCTGGAGCCCGCGGCTTTAGGTGGCCTTCGATCCATGCAGGCCGCCGTTATTTTATTCCGGAAACCGGCACCATTGCTGTAGAAACCCCCTGAGCCGGGACGCGACAACTCCATATTCGAATTCACGACGGGTTTCTTTCCACAGACGAAACATTTCCTTTCGGGAAATCTCCTTCTCCAACTGACACTTCAACCCAAGGTAAAGTGCGCCGATTTCCCCGGCCGCGACCACCTCTCCGACCTCGGCTCGGCTAATCACGTTTGGGTAACATCCCACCCGGTCCGTGATGACCACCGGGAGACCGCTGGACAATGCTTCCAGAACCACCACGCTCCACGTTTCGTTGGTGGAAGGAAGACACATCAAATCGACCGACGCAAACCATGCTGGAATCGATTGGGGCGAAACAAATCCCGGAAACTGAATCCGATCATTGATCCCCTCCGAGGTTGCCAACTTCTGCCACGCGGTTCGTTCCGGACCATCGCCCAGCATGATCAGCTGAGCATCCAGATCACGAGTCAATCGGCTGAAGGCTTTGATGAGCAGATGCCCTCCCTTCATGGGAATGAAGCGTCCCACAAACAAGATGCTTGGTTTTTCGAGTCCCCGTTCCTTGCGGAGACGAACCCTTTGCGGCAAGAGCGTTTTGGCACATTCCTGAAATCGATCGACATCCGGAATATTTGGAACCGGGCACAACCGCTCTGGATGAGCTCCATAGTGGAGAAGATATTCCGAGGCCAGTTTTCCGGTCGGCAGATTGCCGCGAGCGTGCGAAACGATCCTCCGGACGAGCCAATCTTTAATCAACGGTTTCCACCAGGACCGCCTTTGTTGAAGATAGGACTCGCTGCTTAAGAAGTAGGGTATTCCTTTCCGACGGGCGAACCACATGGCCCACAACATGGTGAAGTGGTTGTAGCCTGCGACAATGATCCCATCATAGGGCTTCTCCCTCAGCCGCTTTCGAATCTCCGGGTTCCAGTAAAGGGAGGTGGCCGCTCCAAACGCGGCAGCCAAGTTGTAGCCTTTGAGATAGCAGGCGTGATTCGGTTGGCCCCAATCGACCGTCCATGGCCGATCTTTCTTTCCGCCGGCACAGTAGAAGACCGTCAGTTCAACCTCTTCGTTCCTTTCGAACACCCTCCAGAAGGGATCACGATATGGCGTGGGAATGACCGTCACCACCGCAATCCGGAGGGGCTCGAGATGGATCTTTCGACTCGCTGCCGGAGCCGCCCTCATGTCGTCGCTCCAGGAAGCCCCAAGGCTCGTTGGTACGCGACGATATCTTGAATGATCATCTTCAAATCACGCTGTGGTTTGAAACCGATCCGGTGATGGACCTTGTCAATCGAAGGAACACGCTGTCGCATATCCTCGAACCCCTCCCCGTAGGCTTCCTGATAGGGTACATGCTGCACCGCAGATGATGAACGGGTTTCTTCCAGAATCACTTCAGCAAGACGGTTGATCGTCACCACTTCTGTTGATCCGATATTGTACAGTTCACCGGAGCAATCGGATTGGTTCATCAGCGAAATCAACGCGCCAACGGCATCAGCGACATGGCAAAAACATCGGGACTGCTCCCCATCGCCATAAACCGTCAGTGGCTGCCCCGCCAAGGCTTGTTGAATCAAGCGGGGAATGACCATGCCATATTGACCGGTTTGCCGTGGTCCGACCGTGTTGAAGAGGCGCACCAAAATGACGGGCAGTTTCATCTGATGCCAGTAGGCCAACGCCAAAAACTCGTCGAGGGCTTTGGCCGATGCGTAGGCCCATCTCCTGAATGTCGGAGGACCAATAATGCTGTCAGAATCCTCGGAAAAAGGCAGTTGGGTGGATTTTCCGTAGACTTCCGACGTTGAAGTCATGAGGACCGGAAGCCGGTAACGGGCACAGGCTCCAAGAACCACCGAAGCCCCCTCGACGATCGTCTCAATGGTTTCGATGGGTTTCTCGATGATCAGTTTGACACCGACCGCAGAGGCCAGGTGAAACACCCGATCGATATCTCGCACACACTCAGCGACTAGCGCTTTGTCGGTGACACTGCCATAAACCAGACGGAATCGATCGTTCCTCTCGAGT
>DEAY01000219.1:1413-4121 GCA_002348345.1 Verrucomicrobia bacterium UBA2970 | reverse complement strand
CTGAGAAGATACAAATTGGTGTGCCATTCCAACTTATCCTCAAGATAAAGGCGAAAGACATCCATCGCTCCATCCACAACATTGGTAATCGGCACGACAATCTCAAGCATCCCGGTGCTGATTTCATTGGTTCTCGGACTCGGGGCAAAGCGAGCGCTGGTCTGAATGCTGGGATCCCCCATCACGGCGAAAATTGCCTGAATAATAATGTTGGTTTCGGTTAGCGCATTAGAGATCACATATGAATTTGGACTCTGCAGCGCCAAATCAAGCGACAACTCTTCGAAATTTCGATTGGTTGCGGCGTGATTCGGGCTGCGGACAGACAACGTGTTTCCAGAAAGAATCAACATTCCAGAAGTATCACTGATGAGGTTTGTGATCCCGCCCCAATACTCATCGACCAGGCCGGAATCCGGAATAAAGAAGTTCGTACCGTTGATAGTACCCGTCCCTTCAATCGGGTTGATTTCGAGGCCGGCATTGAACAAATTCACCTCATCCCCGGTCAACCGGATCAGCCCTCCTGCACCCACATTGAGACGGCCTTGGTTAATGATATTTTCAGCTTCAACCAGGAGAAATGAGGGTTCAGATTCAAAGACCGGAGGAGCAGCGGTGATTTCACCTCCACGAGCGTTCACGAAATTTTGAGCGGGTCCCCGGTCTCCGTTCTCTGCGATATGCTGAAAACTGAATCCCACCGATCCATTCATGATCCCTCGATTGGTGAAATTCAGGGTGTTCTGGGTGTCGAAGGGCAGGGTTGAGAATACATCAAACGTGCCGTAGTTGGCAAACGACTCGGCATCAATTGGCAACTCTTTGCTTGCGTCGACGAAACCGAAGTTCTCGTAAATCCCAATTGGTTGTGCCCAGGTAGCAACCCCAGTTGCCACTGCCAAAACCCCGGATAGTCGAATTGATTTTGTGAACATGATTAACGTAAATCTTCAATCTATCGGCGCACCCGTCGCTCTAATTCCAATATGGAGGACCCCACCGGATAAACGACCGGATCATTGGTTGATCCGTCAAAAGACCCCCAATTGAAAATGCTCTGCGTGGAGATGGCACCTTCAGTCAAGAAAAAGGCGTTTGAGCTGACAAGGTTAGTGTAGAGCGGACCCACGGTGTTGAATGTAATCCGAAACGGAGGAACGATTACCCCAGGTCCAAAATCGTCGCCTGTGACCCCATCTAAGCCATCACTACTATTCCAACCAGCGGCACCAGGTGTATTGTAAGGCGTGAAAACCGCCGTGGCTTCACCCCCTTGAAGATCGGCGGCATCAAAGATAATGTCGGGTTGAGTTACCGTTCTGGTCAAGGATTGCGAACGCGGTCGGTCGTTGGTCAGGACCGTTTCAGTGAATCGTACCGTCAAAGGATTAAAGAACACTCCAACCAGAGAATCGTAATCCGTCCGGATCATCTGGATTCGATTAAAGCCTCCCTTGAGCGCTGGATTGATGAAGGCACCACCTCCAGCATTCGCTCCGAGTCCCCCTCCTAGATTATTGTTCAAACCGCCGCCTCCCTGGCCGCCACCTCCCACATTGTTGGTCGCAGTGTTGAAGGGAAAATCATAAGTTCCGCCACCAACCCCAACGCTACCTGAGGGAAAATCCAGAAGACCTCCGCCCCCAGGGAATCCAACGGTGCCCCCAAGCCCCCCCCCTCCACCCGAGACATCACCCAGGGCGGTTTCGGTGTTAAAATTCGATGACCGGTAGATATGTTTGAGTCCTCCGACATCATCACGGGTCAATTGCGTCCAAAAGAATCCTGGAGGGATCCCAAAGGTATCGACTCCGGCCACCGGCAAGTTACGGGGAAAGATGCGCTCGAGCGGATCAACTGGAAAGTTGTTCGCCCAGGCATAATTGGTAGGCGGAACCGGATCCTGAATAATATAGGTCCACAAACTCCCATTGACGAATGAACTGGGTTGAAGGGTGACGGGATCAAAGTTTCGCTTGGTCACCAGGTAATTTGTGACGGTGTTGGCAATCCAACGGTTCCTAATGACGAAGGTATAGCGCGTTGGGTCGGTGAGTCCTCGCGATTGCACCAGTGACGAGAGAGCGACCGACTTAAGGTCGGTTAACCCTAACGCCGAGGCCCTAAGATTCATACGTCCCGACTCAGTCGGATAGTCATCCAGTTCGATCGAATCAACATCCCCGATGCCATTCATCAGTTCCACAGCCTCCTCAATCGAATCGACACCTCGTTGGCCAAAATAGGCGAGGAATTCCGCAGAATAGCCGTAATGGATCTCTGGAACATTCCAACGATATTCTTCATGGATGTTCATCGGGCCCCCATTTCCCTGGAAGGTCGCCGTTTCATTTGCGAAACCAAGTGCAGGGGTCTGCCACGGGGGCCTCGGACCGACGAGTGAAAATCCGGCAGCCTGCTCTGCGCTCAGCAGCAGCAGCGCTACGGTTGCGAATGCTTGAAGAATTCTTCTCATCATGACGTTGCGTCGAATGCCTATCGGAGTCTCAAGACACGATACACAGCAATCCCTTGATCATTGACTATCGAAACCGAATCAAAGCCCTCCACGGCCAGTCGAGGTGCCCCGGTATCAAACCATGAACTGACATCAGTGGAAACTTGGAGTTGATAGACTCCCCCCGGTTGGGTGTTCCAACGAAGGTGCATCCCTGTGGGCGTGGTGACAACTTCGGTGCTTAGCA
>DEAY01000219.1:0-1025 GCA_002348345.1 Verrucomicrobia bacterium UBA2970 | reverse complement strand
CCATCCCCGTCGGAATCCATGTCCGCCTTCGGCCAATCGATCGATGCCGTTCCAAAGTATTGTTTCTGCCAATCGTCCGGTAATTGATCGAAGTTCAGATCTCGGCCCCAAGTCGAACCGAAACTGGGTGACGATTTGGGAGAGCGACTTCCATCAGGTAACACGTAAGCCAACTCCACGGAGTGACGAGTGGCGGCATTCAGTCCGCTAAAGGTATGATAATTTCCAGAGACTCGAACCGGTGTTTCATTTCCGTCCAGATAGAGTTCAAACCCATCAATCTCAATGCCCGCGAGTTCAGGCCAACTCACTCCCAGCGACCAATAGCCCGTTCCAAAAACAAACGGCGCCTCCAAAACAGGCAGTGGGTTGCCCGTTGAATACTTTTGCCCTTCGAGGTCAAAACTATCGACTCCCCCCACAAAGCTACTCCATACGATCAAGGCATTGCCTTCCCCGTCGGCCCCAACCGACGGCAGAAACTGTTTATTGGCGGAGATGGAATTGACTTGGAACTCCTGTGATTCTTGACCAGTCGAGGGTTGCAGCACTTTGGCAAAGACGCCTTCTTGGGATCCGTCCTGTCCGAGGCTCGTCCAAGCGACCAAGGCTCCGCCATCGATACTCGCCACAGCTGGAATCACTTGATCTCCATACCGATGGTCATTCACCACGATTGGTTCCCCAACTTTCTTGCCGGTTTCTGTGAATACCTGACCAACGATATCCCAACCGTTGGCGACTTCCGAGAGATGCGAAACTCGCTGAACATTCTCGCGGGCACTGTAAAAAGCCATGAAGCCCCCATCAACCGTCACCAAAGCCGGATTAGCATTGATATATTCAGGCTGTCCTAGCTCAAGTTCATCGGATACTCCCAAACCGTTCTCATCAAAGATTCGCCCCACCAGAGTGACCAGATATCGATCGCCACCCCCATTGGCTTCAGGGATCCGGCCCTCTTGGTCAGTACGATCGGCGACCCCGGCGAATTGCTCGGAAATCCAGGCCACGACAAAATCTCC
>DEAY01000154.1:10561-23706 GCA_002348345.1 Verrucomicrobia bacterium UBA2970 | reverse complement strand
CACTTGCCCTGGCGGTCGAAATCCTTCACCAGACGGATGAGCCCCTGGTGATGACGGAGAAACTCAGGGGCTCGCCCCCCGATCAAGAGCATGGCTTCAAATTCCTTGCTCTTGAGCCGATTAATCGACGTGTCGGCCTCGATGAAATAGCCTGGTTTTTCAATGTAGGTATTCCATCCGGGATCGAAGTCGTGGATGACACCGTTGAGGCGCTTCTTCTTACTGGCGGCAATGACCGGGTGGAAGCCTGCTTCGAGAAACCGGTATTTTGCATAGAGAATCTCAAATGACTCTCCCGCATCATCGGTGACGATGAGGATTTTGGGCTTCCTGGCCATCTGACGAATATGTCCGGGTGTGATTCGAGAGTCGAGGCCAATGTTGCTCCCCACGGGGAGGGCAAGGGCGGGGGACTCCCATGATCCCATGGGTCGGTGATGCCGGTCTCGGTGGACTTTCATGAGGCAGGAACGTTGTGGGAATTGATCTGGATTGCTGGTTTCATGACGGGGCAAAGTTCGGAGAGGAAACGACTGCGTTGGTTTTTTTATATTTGCCCCTTGATTTCAGGGGGAATCTCCTTATTTTCGGCGTTCCGTTTGAAGGCTGTGAGTGCAGCTTGTTCGAGGCAGACGGCCAATAAAAACCATCAGATTGACACGATGACGTCTCGTTCTCTTTTTCCTGCTTCCCCCACGGATCGCGATTCACTCTGAGGAGAATCGTCGGCGAGTGAGGTGATTCCAAGAAACGAACGGGACAATTATTATGCTTACCATGGAAGAAGCGATGCAGCAGGCCGATATGCGGTTTGCTGCGGGCGAGATTGTTAACGGTACGATTATTGAAGTACGTCCGAAGGAAGTTCTCGTCGATATTGGCTACAAGAGCGAGGGGTCGGTTCCGGCCTCGGAGTTCGATGACATTTCAGAGGTGAAGGTTGGCGATGAAGTGAACGTCCTCATTGAGCGCCTCGAGAACCGCGAAGGGATGGTCATCCTTTCGAAGGAGAAAGCCGAGTTCAAGGAGAACTGGGAAAAGATTTTGACCATTTGCAACGAGGGCGGAACGATCACGGGGCGCGTGAAAGCGGTCGTCAAGGGCGGTCTGTTGGTCAATATCGGCGTCGAGGCCTTTTTGCCGGCCTCTCAAATCGATGTCATTCCCCCCAAGAATCTCAACAGCTTTGTTGGAAACACCTACGAGTACAAGGTGGTTAAGATTAACCGGGAACGCCAGAACATCGTTCTCTCGCGTCGCGAGTTAATCGAGCAGGAACGAGCCGAGCGACGAGCCAAGTTGCTCGAGGAGATGACGCCGGGTGACATTCGAAAGGGCACGGTGAAGAATATCACCGACTTCGGTGCGTTTATCGATCTCAATGGCCTGGACGGGTTGCTTCATATCACGGATATGAGCTGGGGACGCATCAATCATCCATCCGAATTGCTCAAGGTGGGGCAGGAGATTGATGTGGTGGTCCTGGACATCAACTATGAGAAGGAACGAGTGAGCCTCGGCCTGAAGCAGAAGCTTGCCAATCCATGGGACGATATTGATACCAAGTACCCTGTGGGCGAGACCGTCAAAGGCCGCGTGGTCAATCTCGTCCCTTACGGAGCCTTCATCGAGCTCGAACCGGGTGTGGAAGGCCTGGTTCATGTCACCGAACTTTCGTGGACGAAGCGGATTGCCAAACCCTCCGATGTGTTGCAAGTGGATCAGGATATCCAGGCGGTTGTTCTGGGAATCAACCGAGAAGAGCAGAAAATCTCGCTCGGAATTCGCCAACTCGAAGCCAATCCGTGGGATGAAGCCTTGGAAAAATATCCTCCGGGAACCAAAGTCAAAGGCAAGATTCGCAATTTGACCAGTTATGGTGCCTTCATCGAGCTCGAGGAGGGGCTTGACGGCATGATTCACGTCTCGGACATTTCCTGGACGCGGAAGATAAATCATCCTTCCGAAGTGTTGAAGAAGGGAGAGGAAATCGAAGCCGTCGTCTTAGAAATCGACAAACCCAATCAACGGATTTCCGTGGGGGTCAAGCAGTTGTCCGAGGATCCGTGGTCCAACATCGATCAGTTTTACAAGGTCGGTGACCTGGTCACCGGGAGCGTGACGAAACTGGCAAGTTTCGGTGCCTTCATTGGATTGGAGCATGATATTGACGGGCTCGTTCATATCTCCCAGGTGAGTGAGGATCGGGTGGATAAGATCAAGAACGCTCTGAAGGTTGGCCAAGAGGTGACGGCTCGCGTCATCAAGATTGACAAGGCGGACCGGCGCATTGGGCTATCGATCAAGGCCGCCAACTACTCCAATGAACAGCTTCAAGCCGAGCAGGTGGTTCTGGATTCCCTCAAGCCAGGCGAAGATCTAGTGGCGCTTCAACACGCCTTTGATGCGGTGGACGACGGGCCGGAGGGTGAAGGCGGAGACATCGAGGACCAACTCGATCCGGATGAGGAGGCGAAATCCGGAGGGACGGAAGAAAAGCCCTCAGACGCCTAGCGGTTGGTTTCGCGAGAGCCCCCGCTGGGGCAATGAACTCGTTAACGCGGATCCACTTCGGTGGATCCGTTTTGTTTTTTTGGGGACCAATCCTGGATGGGGTTTTTGGCGAGACAAGCGTTGAAGAATCGTTCTTCTTTGGAGACGTCCTTGCCGACCCACGGGGGCAGGACAATTTCCTGTTCCTCTGATTCGAGTTCTACCTCAGCCAGAACGAGCCCCTCGTTGGCTCCCTTGAACTCGTCAATCTCCCAATCCAAACCGCCAAAATCAAGGTGGTGACGCGTCTTCTCGATGGGGCCGAGGTCACAGAAGGTGTCGAGGAGTTGCTCGGCCTCATCAAAGGGGATTTCATACTCGAACTCGTCTCGGATGATGCCCTGCCGAGGCCCCTTGAGCGTCAGAAACCCGCGGTCCCCAATCAATCGAACCCGGATGACCCGCTTGCCGAAAACGGGAACATAACCTTGTTTGCACGAAACACTCTCGACGACCAGGGGTTTCCAGTCGTCGGAGAGAACGAGAAACTTTCTTTCGATTTCAACACCCATCGACGAACCTGGCTCGAGTCTCAATCCGGTGAGGCCTCTCGCAAAGACATTAATTGTAACAATTGAGGAGGGAAAGATGTGGTCAAGGGTTCCCGCGAGGCTCAGTTGGGATTGCTGTTGGGATCGGGCGTCCAACTGAGCGTGAGTTGAGGCGTGATGGCGTTGCCGTCGTTGCTGATGACGGCCGACACGGGTTTGTTTTCAGCGTGACCATCGGAGAAGATGAGATTGCCCGTCTGATGGTGCCGAGCGGCAAACCTCGTCGCGAAGATGTTGGGTTGTCCGGTATACTTGGTTTGCTTGGGGTGTGCCTTCGGCTCTCCGGGGGAACCTCCTTCGAGCATCAGAACGGTTTGTGTGGGTCGTTGAATCGCGGTCAATTTGACGATTCTTCCGTTTCGGACGAGTTTTGAGTTGATGGCCAGGGTAAATCGCGGTTTTTCGTATTTCTCGGCGTCAAATCGTGCCCTGGGGCAATGGAACATGGAGGAGGAATCGTAGAATGCATTCCGTTTCGTTTCCAGAAGCTCCCGGGAGTAATGGCTGGCGGGAGGAATTCCGATGGTTTGGGGAATAGTGTTTGGCCAGGCGGCCGAGCTTTTCGGATGGAGTGCCCCTGCCCAGGTGTTACCGGCTCTAAACTTTTCGTCCGGTAGTTGATTCTCATTGTCGAGGGTATAGAGCATCAAGCCCGTTCCCCATTGTTTCAGATTGCTCAGGCAGCGGATGCGTTGGGCGTGGGCCTTGGATTTGCTGAGGGCGGGCAGGAGCATGCCGGCCAGAATGGCGATAATCGCAATGACGACCAGCAGTTCGATCAAGGTAAATCCGGAATGGCGATTCATGTTGGCTGCCCAGCCTGGATGACTGTAGCAGGGTTGGATCGAGGGGCAATCGAATCTGCCATCTTTCTGGGGGATGGCCGGAGTCGATCGAGGACTGGTTTGATCGACGCTGGTTCAGTCGCTCGCTTGGAGAGGGGGGCGCTTCAAATGCCATTGGTTTGCTTGTTCAAACGTATGAGCGGCACGAAGCAGAGTACTTTCGTCAAAGGGTTTTCCAAGAAGTTGGAGGCCGATGGGTAGCAGAGGGTCCTTGGTCAGTCCACAGGGCAGGCTGATGCCGCAGTTTCCGGTCAGATTGGCCGAGATGGTAAAGATATCGAGGAGATACATCTGGAGCGGATCGGCCATTTTTTCGCCCAGAAGGAATGCGGGACTTGGGGTCGTGGGTGTGAGGACGAGATCCACTTTTTCGTAAGCACGCAGGAAGTCTTCCCGAATGAGAGTCCGCACTTTTTGCGCCCGCAGATAGTAGGCGTCGTAATAGCCCGAACTCAGGCAGTAGGTTCCCAGAATCACTCTGCGTTTGACTTCGGGGCCAAAGCCTTGTCCGCGGGTGCGAGAGTTCAAAGTAAATGGGTCGTCGCCATCGACTCGGTGGCCGTAGCGGATGCCTTCGAATCGTGCCAGGTTGGCACTCGCTTCTGCGGTTGCGATGAGGTAGTAGGTCGCGATGGCATAGTCCGAATGGGGAAGTTGGATCTCCACGATCTCTGCTCCTAATTCACTGAACTGGGTGACGGCTTGATCCACGGCAGAGCGTACCTCTGGATCGAGCCCCTCGACGAAATACTCTTTTGGTAGGCCGATCCGAAGCCCCTTCACGCCCTCCTCCAAGGCTTCGGTGTAGTCAGGAACGCCTTGAGGAACGCTGGTGGAATCTTGCGGGTCGTGACCGGCAATGACATTCAGCAATGTGGCGGAGTCTTGAACCGTTTTGGTCACCGGACCGATTTGGTCGAGGGAGGAGGCGTAGGCCACGAGTCCGAATCGGGACACCCGGCCGTAGCTGGGTTTCAGCCCCACGCAGCCGCAGTAGGCGGCCGGTTGACGGATGGAGCCTCCGGTATCGGAACCCAAAGCGGCGACGCATTGATCGGTCTTGACCGCGACCGCGGAGCCGCCTGAGGAGCCGCCTGGGGTACGACTGGGATCCCACGGATTGCGGGAGGTTCCGAAGGCAGAATTCTCAGTAGAGCTTCCCATGGCGAATTCATCCAGATTAAGGCGTCCCAGGAGAATGGCGCCAGCGTCTTTGAGTCGTTTGGCAACCGTTCCGTCATAGGGGGAGACAAAGTTCTCCAGGATTCTGGAGGCGCAGGTGAGAGGGGCGCCTTGGACGGCCATATTGTCCTTCAGCGAGATGGGAATCCCCAGCAGGGGGCGGTCTTGGTGGGTGATTCCCCTGCGCATCAGGTTATCGGCCTCACCAGCGGCAGCGAGCGCTCGCTCGGCATGGACCGACAAATAGGCGTGATAGGTTGGATCGATCGCGGTGATCTGATCCAGGCAAGCTTGAGTCAGCTCGGTCGCGGTGATCTTTCCGGTCTCGAGGCCAGAGCGGGCCGTCGCAATAGTCGATTGGTTGAGCATGAACGAGGGGGCGAACTGAGGTGGCTTATTCGACGATCTTGGGTACGAGAAACAAACGGTGTCCTTGCGCTGGTGCGTTTTCGAGGGCGACCTCTGTTGGTAGCGAGGGACCAACGGCGTCCGTCCGGGTAACATTTGACAACGGAGCCGGATGCGCGGTGGGATTGACACCATCGACGTCGAGTTCCTTGAGCTTTTCGACATACTGAAGGACATCCGCGAGTTGGTTGCCAAATGCCTCCTGCTCGGAATCGCTGAGTTCAATACGAGCCAGGGACGCGGTGTAACGGATGTCAAATGCTTCGTCTGCCATTCCAAAAAGATTGTCCAACCCTTGGTGCCAACTCAAGCGGAATGTGGCCGGTGCCTGGATCGGGTGATGGCGGGTTGTTCCCAGACCGGGTTAACACTCGGTGGATTCGGCTTTTCATTACCTCGGCGTTGCTTATGCTCCCGGGTCCGGTCATGGAAAGTCGAAAGACCAAGGCAAAGAGAAAGGTGAAGGCGGTCGTTTCGAGGGCCCGGGTGAGTCGAGTGATTAGTTCGACCGACGCGCGGCTCAAGATCTACATGTTGCCCAACCTGTTGACGGCAGCAAATCTGTTTTGTGGATTTGTCGCGCTGACCACCATTGTCGCCGCGGATCCTCAGGGCGGGGAGTTTACCGCTATGATCTATCGGGCTCTGTTCTTTATTCTGTTGGCTTGTTTTTTTGATCTCCTGGATGGGCGGGTGGCTCGAATGGGAGGCCTGGAGAGTCCTTTTGGTCGGGAGTTTGATTCGCTAGCGGATATTGTTTCCTTCGGCGTCGCGCCGGCCTTCCTGGTGCATCGGATTGTGTTGAAGGATGTGTTCGTCGAAACGCCTCAGATCGGGTGGTTCATTGCGTCGATTTATCTCATTTGTGGAGCTCTTCGGCTGGCGCGGTTCAATTGCCTGGCCGTAGAGCCTGACAATGAGACCTCGAAAGAGTTTCTCGGGTTTCCGATTCCGGCTGCGGCCGGATTGGTGGCATCCCTGACCTTGTTTATTCTATGGATCGATGAGAAAGGGTTTTCAACCGGTCAATGGCGTTATGTTTTGCCCGTGATCATGCTATTCCTCTCCATGATGATGATCAGTGAAGTCCGGTATCCCTCTTTCAAGAGTGTGGGGTTTCGGACACGGAGTACGTTTCTCAAGAGCGCCGTAGCGGTGATCTTCATTGGATTGGTTCTCATTCTTCAGAACAAGATTCTCCCAGTGATCCTGCCGATTCTTTTTACCTCATATCTTGTCTACGGGTTTGTTCGGCTCCGACTTTCCCGGCGGGTGCGTTTGGAGATTGAAGATGACGAGTTTGATGTGGGGGTGGGGCGGGATGCCCGAAACTAGAAATGGGTTTGGGGATCGAATTGTCGGAGGAATTTGAGACTCGCCGCAACATCCTTTGGCATGGGGGATTCGATCTTAACCGGGGTTTCGTTCAAGGGATGGTCGAACTCAAGCGTGTCGTGGTGAATGGCTGGCCGGTCGATGAGGGGCTTCTCGGGGCTGGTGCGTTTGCTGCGGTATTGACGCTTGAGCTCCGAGAGAAACAGGAGCTTGCCTCCGTAGAGAGAGTCGCCGACTGGGGGCATCCCATGGGATTGCAAACAGACTCGCGTCTGGTGATGGCGGACGGTCTCCGATCTGCATTTCAATAGGCAGAAACTTCGAAACTGCTCCAGCACTCGACAGCGGATGAGGGTTTGTTTTCCTTTTGTTCGATTCACGCGCATCAGCCAACGCCGGGCGGGGTGAGGGGCGAGTTTGAGATCGATGGAAAAGTCTAATTCGGATGCGACCCCATGCGAAAGGGCGAGGTGGGTAAACACCATCTTTCGGGACCCGACACAATTTCGGATGGCCTCAAAGACATCTTGACGGGTCGCGAAAAGGGCGATTCCAGTGGTCTCGAAATCGAGAGAGTAAATGAGTTCAAGGAACTGGTAGGAACGGGAACGGTTCCAGGTGGCACCCCTGTTGATATCCCGTTGGAGCAATTTGGTCAGAACGGGGTAATCCGCTCGATGCTTGTCCGGGCTGACCAGCAGGTGAGAGGGCTTTTCCAGTGCGAGAAGGCCGTCTTGTTCCCAGAGCACTCGAAGCTTCCAAAAGGCATTGTGCGAGGGGTCGGAGACCTTTATGAGTGGCTCGTCAATCACCGAGGGCTCATCCTCATGTTCGGCGTCGATCGCTGCAGCAGGGCCGCGCGGCATGACGGCTCGCATTCATCATGATCGGCAATCGGTTCGTCAACCAGAGTCGACGCCTTGAAGGCATGAAGCGGATCAGTTGGTCGCCGTTTCCTCGTCCCCCGCCTCGGATTCATCGACGGCGACGGCGAAATTGACCTTTGACTGTGCTTCGGTGAGCCATTCACTGAAGGCTTCCGAGCGACGAGTTCGCCGCAGGGTTTCAATGTATTCGGGGAGTTCTTTTTCAAGATCTTGGTCCCAGACATCGACAAAGCTGTTGATGAAGAGGATCATCGCTCCGTCTCGCGTCGAGGAAACCCGGCTGGCTTCACCGGCTTTCAGCGAGAAGGCCAGGTTTTTCAGGGTGCTCAGATCGGTTCGGCGATCACCGGAGTAGGTTTGCGAGTTCAAGGCAAAGAGGGGTATCTGAATCCGATCGTGTCCCGCCTCATCGCAGATCGCTTCAAAGGAATTCCCTTCCGCCAGTTGATTTGTGAGTGCGAGATGGAAGGTATCTGCCGCCTCTCGGGCCGCTTCCAATGATTTTTGCTGATAGAAGTCCACGGTCACCCGTCCTCGGATTTCGTCGAGCGGAGGAACCTGACTGGGAATCTCGGAATGGAGGGAGACCAGATAGATGCCGTCCTGGCCGACGAAGGGCGTCGTGAACGGTTCTTCCTCAGTCAACTGGAAAGCCTGGCGAGTGAGCGGGTACTGCACTCCGAGATTCGGGACCAATTGGTTTTCGGTGAAGGGCTCAGACACCTGGGCCTCGAATCCTTTCGCGGCGGCGAGCTCCGGAAGGCTTTCCGCCTTCATCGGATCGATATCGAATAATTCCCGAGCAAACGCCAACGCCTTCTCCTTGGCGACCGTGAGACCGATTTTTTCTAGTTCATCACGTTTGATTTTCTCCAATGCTTTCTCCTCGCTCAGGACCACCCCGTTTTCAGTAAACGAGTTGGTTCCTTGAGTGACGTAAATCTGCTTCGCCATCTCGGTCACGTTGGTGATCGAGTTGAGTTTTTCCTCCGCTTCGGCCAAGTAGTTGGTAGAGGCGAACTTGAGGTAGTTGATTTGTCGCTTGACGGGATTGCGGTAGACCGACATGCGATTAGTATAAAACGCCTCGAGCCCCTCGAGGTCTTGACCCAAGTTTGCGAAATTGGTCGATGAGAAGAAGACGGCTTGACAATTGGCTTGGAGGGCCTCTTCCCGATAGAGACGCTCCGCTTCACGAGGGGTAACCAGCTCGCCGCTGAGGCTCGCGAGAGACGAGAGTTGACTGACGGCGATTTGGTTCTTGGCGAAGCGGCGGAAATCTTCTTCAGACATCCTCCGTTGGGTGAGTCCATTGGTCATCATTCCATCGTAGAGCTCCCGTCGAAACTCGTTGGTCTCCGGGTCCTTGAAGGTGTTGACGATCCATTTCGCCACGGCCTCGTCGGAGACCTGGATGCCGTATTCCTTGGCTTTGTCGAGAAGGAGGAGGCGGCTTGGCGTCTCTTGCTCGGGATCAAACCCAAACCGGGCCATGTCAGTCTGATCGGGCCATTGACCGGTGGCGAGAAGGAAGCGAAGGAGGACTTCCTGGTATCCATTCACGTATTCCTTCCGGGACACCGGACGACCGTCAATCGAGCCCATGATGTCGGAGGACCCGGATCCTCCGAGATTGTCATATTGGACGGTTGGCGTGAAGAAAATCACAAACGAGACCACGACGACGGCAATGATCACAAAGAACAACCACTGTTGATGTTTACGAATATGAGCGAACATGGTTACTGGCTAATGCTCTAGCGTTAAGCGGGGCACCCTACCGCTCTGAGCCCGTGGGCGTCAAATTCAAAAAAAGGGGCTTTTTGGGGCCAATTGCCCTCCTTAACCTGGGCGTTGGTATCATCATGCCGGCGCTGATGGAATCCTCTCTCGGGTGAGAGAGGTCCCTGCCACCCGAAAGAGGAGAAGCACTCGGAGCGGTGACCAGAGAGGGGGCGTCCTGAGGGCAAAAAATGGTTTCGATCGATCCGCTAGGTGCGGCTACTTCAATGGAAAGGAGGGGTGCTTTAGATTTGTGGGCAATTGTTTATGACTTGGCTTGCAAATTGCGACATAAAGTATCATGAATAGGATTTTTAGAATTGAGAAATTTTTAGCGATTAGCGATAAATTTCCAGTTATTAGTGATCGAATTTCAACTTTTAGCGAGAAATATCCAACTTTTTTCGTGGGGTGTGCTTTTCAATGAAGACCGGTTTTAATAGTTTGAGATGTATGTGGCTGATTGTGGTATCTATTGTCTTTATATGGGGATTTGAAGCGTTGGGATCCCGTGATCCTAAGTCGGCTGGTTTACAGAGTGCACGGGTTCGATGTGGGCATGGGATTGGGGGGGCGGTGTTCCGCGCCAACGTTGACCGGCTACTCCGATACGTCGAGATCCGAATGGAAACTGCGCCCTCGCCGGAGGGAGGCTTTTCCATTCATCTCCATGAAGGAGGTGATGGCCAAAGGATTGGGAAAGTGCTTTGTCAGCTCAAGGGCTCTCCTAACCCCGCAGAGCCTGGCGTTTACCGCTATGATTGTGAACAAGACATGCTTTTGAAGGCGGAGGCGGCCTACTGGCTCGTCGCATCGGTTGATGTGGAAGGTGCCGTCTACCAATTTCAGCCGATCGGGGTTGATCCGGAACACCCTAAAACCGAGTCGCAGACGGCGTGCTTCGCGATTGGCAAAAACCGTGTTGCCGGGGAGGTGCCCCTGAGCGTCATTCCCGCGATGTCCGCCGTATTCGGTGAACTGCCGTCTCAGGGTTTTACGCCATTGGAAGGTCGGTTCAGGGTCCTTTGGACGATATTCCTTCTCGGGGTGATTCTCCTTTGCTGTTTTGACCTGTTCCCGGGGCTACCCTCCTCTTCGATTTAGGGGTAACCCAGACCCCTTCTAGGTTTTTCTTTGTGCCACCGTGGTGGATCCGGGTTCCCGGGACCGCCGCCTAGTTTCTTGGGGCTTGTCATTCCCAAACGAGCACCCCATGGTCCTTCCGTCTAAGAAACCTCAGAATTGGGAGCGCGACGATGGGCAAGATATGGAATTTTAAGCAGGAGTTGACCGGGGCTTTTGGCCTGCCGATTGCGGAGAATCCAACCCAGTATATGATCGAATCCGCATTCAAGCATCATGGTTTGGAGTGGCGGTATCTTTCCCTTGAAGTGGCGGCCGGGGATCTTGCCGACGCCGTCAAGGGGGCGCGGGCGATGGGATTTCGTGGGTTTAATTGTACGATCCCTCACAAAGTTGCCGTGATTGAACATCTGGATGGGTTAGGGGAGTCGGCAGAGCTCATGGGAGCGGTCAACTGTGTCGTCCGAAGGGGGGACCAATTGATTGGCGAGAACACCGATGGAAAGGGCTTTGTCCAGTCGTTGAGGGCGTTGCGGGATCCGGAAGGGACCGATGTGGTGATCATGGGGGCCGGGGGAGCAGCTCGCGCGATCAGCGTCGAAATGGCCCTGGCGGGAGCCAAGAGAATCACCATCGTCAACCGCAGTGAGGCGCGGGGGAAGACCTTGGTTTCCCTGCTCCGGGACCGTGTCAAGGTGGATACCCAATGGGTTCATTGGGAGGGGGACTTCGAGATTCCCGTGACGGCTGATGTCTTGATCAACGCAACGTCCATTGGACTCTTCCCCGATGTGGACGCTCGAGTTCCGGTGAAGGAGGAGGGTTTGCGAGCGGGGCTTGTTGTGGCCGACGTCATCCCGAATCCTCCCAACACCCGACTGGTGCGGGCGGCGAGGTCGGCGGGATGTCAGGTGATTGATGGCAAGGGGATGCTCGTGAATCAAGGGGTTCTCGGATTCAAATACTGGACGGGGGTCGATCCGGATCCGTCGGTGATGCATGCCGCGTTGGCCGAGGTGTTTGAGGGGGCTTCGAGATGATGAAGAGACAAGTGAGCCAAAGGAAAGGAGTGGTTATCGGATGAGTGCCACTCGGGATTCGGGGGCGACCATGGGCTATATCGCCGTCCTCTTCGTATTGGCGGCCGGAGCCGCGGCATTGGTTTGGTTCGGAATCCCTGTCACGTCCTCCGGATCGTCTGTCTCCGAGGCACAGGGGTTCGAATCGTCACCCAAGGATCCGCTCGAGGCGCCGATCTCGAGGGATTTTTCCTGGACCAACGATATGGTTTGGATTCCGTCGGGAACCTTTTGGAGAGGATCGGAATCAGGGCAATCAGACGAGCGGCCGGTGCGCGAGATTTCAATCACTGGGTTTTGGATGGATCAGACTGAAGTGACGGTTCGTCAATACGAGCAGTTTGTGCGGGAAACGGACTATGTCACCGTCGCTGAACGCAAGCCGAATCCGGAGGATTTCCCTGGAGCTGACCCGGCGCTGCTGGTGCCGGGTTCGGTGGTCTTTGCGCCGCCGATGGAGCCGGTTTCCCTTCAGAACCACTATGCCTGGTGGAGCTATGCTCCTGGGGCGAGCTGGCGGCGACCCGAGGGGGCTGAGTCCTCTATCTCTGGAAGGGAGAACTTTCCCGTGGTCCACGTCTGTTGGGAAGATGTGGTGGCCTACGCCAACTGGGCAGGGAAGCGACTCCCGACTGAGGCGGAATGGGAGTATGCGGCCCGGGGGGGATTTAATCGACGTGAATTCATATGGGGAAATGATTTGGCGCCGAATCAGCAGTGGCGGGCCAATATTTGGCAGGGCGAGTTCCCGGTTCACAATAGCGCCAATGACGGATTTGCCGCGGTCGGTCCGGTAAGGTCGTTCCAGGCCAACGGCTACGGACTTTATGATATGGCGGGGAATGTCTGGGAGTGGTGCCTCGATTGGTATTTGCCAGATTACTATTCTTCCTGCCCTCCGAAGGATCCTCCGGGTCCCAATACCAGCTATGATCCCAACGAGCCTGGTGTGATGAAGAAAGTCATGCGAGGTGGCTCCTATCTTTGTGACGATTCCTATTGCTCCGGGTATCGTCCTGCCTCTCGAATGAAGTCCTCTCCCGATACGGGACTGTCTCACACTGGTTTTCGTTGTATCCGGCCTGGCCCCTCTCCCGAACAGATTGCCCAACTTCTTGCCGAGGAGTAGTCACCTGGGATTGGCATGGGATGAACCCAACATTTTTTTAAAAAAAAGCGATGACCGCTTGACTTGGGTCAACTTAGGTCGTAAATAACCCGTGAGTTTTATTTGGCGGGCGATTTAATCGTAGATTGTTCTTTGCAAAGCCCGCGACGAATTTTGGTGAAAGCGAGTACACGTGGAAACCAAAAGTCCCCATATCCTACTATATATTGTACTGGTTCTGAAAACTCCCCGGGCCCTACGCTATCCTCGATGCTAAGGGCCCGGTTTTGGTTTCAGGGTTGTTGTTCATCCTGTCGGTCTGTTGTCTCCCG
>DEAY01000154.1:0-10228 GCA_002348345.1 Verrucomicrobia bacterium UBA2970 | reverse complement strand
TTGTCTCCCGGTCTGCAGGCTTTTTTCTTATTAGCTCATCGATCCCTTGAGGGCAGAGCTGCATCTTGGTTGGTTTGCCAATCTGGGAGACGCCTAGGCCGTCCAGCGGTTCAGTGGGCCGTGTTTGGAAAGGGGTCAGGGTTAATCGAAGCTAATCGATGGCGTCGCGCACGTGAGCCCCATGAAGGGGTTTATGGCTGAAGAGGTTTTGGTTCCACCTGATAGGGACGGTTTGAGCCGACTGCTTCCTTGAGGGACTTGAAATCGTGGTGCCTCAGTTGGGCCTGGAGTCCATTGACGATCGAACGAATGATTCCGGGGCCTCGGAATATCAGTCCAGAATAGATCTGGCACAGGCTAGCTCCGGCAGCAATCTTCTCCCAGGCGCTTTCGGGCCCGTCGATTCCCCCAACTCCGATCACTGTGAGCTTGCCATGGCTGCGACTTGTGATTTGTCGGATCACCTCAGTACTTCGCCGGCGAAGCGGTTGGCCGCTGAGCCCTCCAGTTTCTCGGTCATAGACCATTGGGCGTGACCCTTGGTTAGGCGATGGCCTTTGGGTGGTGGTGTTGGTGGCAACGATTCCATCGAGTTCGAGTTCCATGCAAAGATCGACGATCTCATTGATTTGGTCTGTCTCTCGGTCGGGCGAGATTTTGACAAAGAGGGGTTTTGGTCCGTGACCTGATACCGACTCGGAGACCTTGCGTTTGTTGGCATTGACGAGGGCCTTGAGGATGGGGTGGAGGGCTGACCTGTCCTGCAGTGTTCTCAAGCCTGGGGTGTTGGGTGAACTGACGTTGATTACAAAGAGGTCGCCCTGCTCCCAGAGTCTTTCGAAGGTGTAGCAAAAATCTTCATGCGCCCTCTCAAGGGGGGTTCGTTTGGATTTTCCGATATTGATGGCCAACGGAGCGGCAGACGGCCGACCTTGCGGAGGAAGATTGGACAGGACGGCATCGGCCCCAATGTTATTAAAACCCATTCGGTTGATGATGGCCTCGGTCTGGGGAACGCGGAACAGGCGAGGTTTGGGGTTTCCCGGTTGGGGGAAGCGGGTGACCCCGCCCATCTCGCAGAATCCAAACCCCATGGCTTCCCAGGTCGGAATCGCGATCCCGTTCTTGTCCATGCCTGCTGCCAATCCAAGGGGATTGGGAAAGGTCAGTCCGCAAACTTGGGTGGGAAGGGCTGTCGAGGGGAATACCGCTCGTGTGAAGTCCTGACCACACGACGAGTCCTTGAGCCAAGCAAGGAACTGGAGGGTTTGGTGATGGACAAACTCGGGATCGAAGCGAAAGAGAAGCGGCTTCATCCAGTGACGGTAAAAGTCATTCATAGACAGAATGGAGTCGGCTTGCCGGGGGGGGCAGCTCGTTAGGAGTTGGGTGCCAGGCGTTTTCGCCAGGTCTGGTAGAGCTGATTGGTGGCGACGACGTCGCGGAGACAGTATTCAGCGACCTCGCGATGTCGCCCCTCGGTGATGAATTGGCTCACCTCGTAACCTGTGATGCCTTGACCCTTGGGAGACTCAATTCCAAATGCCTTACAGTAAAAGTCGAGATTGAATCGGCGCGCCGCCCCATCTCGACCACTCACATTGTAGAAGGTGAGTTGATCTGCAAGATCGCAATGAGGCTGGGTTTGGAATCGATACCCCAACCAGTCTTTTCTTGAGATCGGGACATCGAGATGGGCGCTCCGGAGATAAAGGAAGGGGACGTCAAAACTTCGACCGTTGAAGGTAATGACCTGCTCGTAGTGTTTCACCGTCTCCCAGAACGCAGCCAAGAGATCTTGTTCATCGGGAAAGGGAAGGAATCGAAAGTTGGAATCTTGGGTTTGATCGTCATCAAAGTCATCCGCCACAAAGAGAACCTGACCTTTCAGGGAGTCGGTGTTCATCATGGCGATGCATACGATTTCTCCAGTGAAGGGCCAAAGGGCAAACTGCCTTCCGATTTCCTCCCGGCGGAGCGCTCGTTGTTCGGGATCGGACTCGCGCTCGGCAGGGCGAAACAGATATTCGAGACTGGCGTCGTCGAAGGAATCAGTGGGGAGGGCCGACGTTTCGATGTCGAATACCAAGGAGGGCATCTATCAATCTGGTCCCCTAAAAGCTAATCCCCTGAATAGAATCTTCGAAGAAGATCAGGATGGCGCCCCCAATTGAGAGTGAGAGAACGCCATCCCGGCTTGCAAGACCAAGTGGTGTATTACCGCCTTTTCTTTGCTGCTTTCTTCGCAGTCTTCTTCTTGGCTGCTGGTTTCTTCGCAGCCTTCTTCTTGGCTACGGGTTTCTTCGCAGCTTTCTTTTTAGCTTTCTTCTTTGGTGCCACAGATTCTCACCTCCGTTCTGTTAAGATTCGGTACTTCTATGGCTTTAAGACGCAGGGTTTCTATTACAAATCCGACAGGCTGGCTAGTTTTTTCTGCAAATTGACTTGCATTTTCAAACGTTTTTTTCTCGGCGCAAATCAGCTCGTCGATATCGTTCTTCGCATGTCGAAACCCAAACCACTGACTCCGATGATGGCGCAGTACCGTCGGATTCGATCGGAGTTGCCTGGTGAGTCTCTGCTCCTTTTTCGTTTGGGTGATTTTTACGAACTCTTTTTTGAAGACGCGCAGGTTGGTTCAGAAATTCTCGAGGTGGCCCTGACCAAGCGAGGTGCGGTTCCCATGTGTGGGATTCCGTTTCATGCTGCGAGTGCTTATTTGGGGAAGTTGCTTCGCGCCGGAAAGAAGGTGGCGATTTGTGATCAAGTGGAAGAAGCACGGCCCGGAAAGTTGGTCAAACGCGAGGTCACTCATGTCCTGAGCCCGGGCACTCATTTTGATGAGTCCATTCTGCAAGCCGGGCAAAATAACTATCTCGTTTGCTTGGTACGTCAGGGCGACCAAATCGGATTGAGTCGTGTTGACCTAACCACTGGGGAATTTGCGGTCACCGAAGTGGCGGTGGAATCCCTGTCCGCCGAATTGGAACGGTTGAATCCGGCCGAGGTGGTATTTCCCGAAGGGGATCGTCAATTGACCGATTGCTTGGCCCGAGAACAGTGGACGCTGAGCCCTTATGAGGATTGGGTTTTTGGTGAAGAAACTGCCGCGTTCAGTTTGAAGGAACAAGCCGGGGTTGCGTCGCTTGATGGTTTTGGACTTCGCCATCGAGAGGTTGCGATTGCCGCGGCGGGAGGGGCGCTGCACTACCTCTCTCAACATCTTCGACATGATCTCAATCACTTGCAGTCGGTGCAGTTTTATCAGAGGAGCGATTCGCTTGTTTTGGATCGGATCACACTGAAGAACCTTGAAGTCCTTGAGCCACTCCATCGTGAAGCCCCGAAATCAGCCTCTCTTTATGGGGCCATGAACCAGACGGTGACCCCCATGGGATCTCGGAGCCTCCGCCAATGGATTTCGCAGCCGCTTGCCAAGGCCGAGCCGATTCGAGAACGACAGGGAATCATCGGACGCTGGTTGCAGCGTCCGGATTTACTGGAGACACTTCGTGGGCACCTAAAAAACATTCGCGATTTGGAACGAACGCTGTCGCGGTTGAGCCTAGGGAGCGGCAACGCCCGGGATCTGGTGATCATCAAGGACGGCTTGGGTCAAATTCCCCGATTGCGAGAAATCGTGAGTGAGTTGATGGAGGTCGAGGATGGCCTTGAGGAGTCATTGCTGAGCGATCCGGAAGCAGGTGTCGATTCAGCGGGGGCAGGACTCCTGGGGCGGTTGTTAGACGACTTAAACCCCCAGCCAGAGTTGATGCGCCTGATTGACCAAGCGATTAGCGATGAACCTCCGGCGACGATCCGAGAGGGGGGGATGATTCGAGATGGATTCGATGCCAAATTGGATGAATTACGATCGGCGGGTAGGGAAGGGAAAAACTGGATCGCAGGGTTGCAGCGAGATGAGGCGGAACGAACAGGAATCAACTCCCTCAAGGTTCGTTTCAATTCGGTATTCGGATACTTCATCGAGGTCACCAAGAGCAATTTGGATAAGGTTCCGGAACACTACATCCGCAAACAAACAATTGCCAATGGAGAGCGGTTCATCACGCCGGAACTCAAGGAAGTCGAAGGGAAAATCCTGGGGGCCGAGGAACGCTCTCAGAAGCTGGAGTATGAACTGTTTCAGACTGTCCGTGAAGCAGTGGTGCAGCAGTTGGGGATCATTCAATCTTGCGCCGTGTCGGTGGGGCAGCTCGATGTGCTTGGGAGTTTCGCCGAGAGTGCTCGGCTTCACGATTACTGTCGGCCGGTCATTGGCAATGGCGGGGAGCTCAAGATTGTCGACGGAAGGCATCCCGTGTTGGATTTGGCGCTTGTGGGAGAGCGGTTCGTTCCCAATGACACCCACCTCGGTGGGGATGGACCACAACTTGCATTAATCACCGGACCGAATATGGCCGGTAAATCAACCTTCATCCGTCAAGTGGCCCTTCTGGCCCTGTTGGCTCATACCGGGTCCTTCATTCCGGCTGAATCCGCCAAAATCGATTTATTGGATCGAATTTTCACGAGAATTGGTGCCTCAGATGATCTGGCGCGTGGCCAGTCGACCTTCATGGTGGAGATGAATGAGACCGCAAACATTCTCAATAATGCCACTCCTCGAAGTCTTGTGATTCTTGATGAAGTCGGTCGGGGAACGAGTACCTTTGACGGGTTGAGTTTGGCTTGGTCGATTGTCGAACACCTGCACAATCAAATTGGGGCGAAGACACTGTTTGCCACCCATTACCATGAGCTCACGGAATTGGGAGCTCGGCTCAAACGGGTCGGGAATTACCGAGTGGCGGTGAAAGAGTGGGATGATCGCATCATCTTTGTTCGCAAGATCATTCCAGGTGGAGCGGATCGAAGTTATGGAATCCAGGTGGCTCGATTGGCAGGGATTCCCAAGGCGGTATTGGAACGGGCCAAGGGAATCCTCGATCGCCTCGAACGGTCGGATTTGAATCCTTCCGGTGCCCCGGTGAGCCAATCGCGGGATCGGGCGGAGAGGAAAAAACTCCGGAATCTGGAACCGCCACCACAACTGGATCTTTTTGGTTAGAGAGCGGTTTCCTCACCCTCGCTCCAATCGCAGAGCTGATTGACGTAAGCCGCCGTCCCGTCCCGAAGCCAGGCGTCCAGCTGCGCGGGATCTTTCAATTGCTGCCCCCTCTGTCTGGGGACCGCTGCGTAACGACAGGCCAGTTCGTGCATTGCTGTCATATCTCCCCAAATCTTCTCGAATTGGGCGACCGGGAACACGTCCTCTTGGGCGTGCCCCCAGCGCTTCTTGACGTCCTTGAGCGTGACGTAGCTGGGAATCCGGTTGGCGATTCGACGGATCGCTCGGGTGACCTTGTCTTTGTGTTTGAGATCGTCTTGGTCGAGCTCGAAGAGGTTGAGGAGGTGTTTGAGATTGAGCCAGTTGGAATTGGAATTGTAGTAGCTTAGCTTGAATTCATCGGCTTCATGAGGAATGGCCAATCCTTCGAGGAGCCGGAGTCTTCCGTCCACCCGAGCCAACCCTCCCCCCTGATCATCGAACCAGCGGGGAATGACTTCGAACGTGAGGGCTGCCGCGGCTTGAATGTGAAAGCCGAGGAGGGCGGGATCGAGATTTGCGCCCAGCGTATCGATATTGTGAATAAAAAGGTAGTTGAGGTTCGGTTGCTCATCAAACAGACGTTCCAAGGTTCCGTTTCGAAGGAGATTGGCAAATTCATACCAGTGGCCAATCGGATGCATGCACTGGCTGATGAGATTGTCGGTGTAGTCGGAAGCTTCGCCACGGTCTTGGGCCCATTGCAGAAGGGCCGCCCGACTACTTTCCCTGACCTTTTCTTTCTGTTCATCGAGTCTCTGTTGGGAAAGCTCTTCCCAGGCGAAACGCAGGTCCCGGGCCATTGGAATGAGCCGCAGTCCGATCGAGCGCCCGGTCGAGAGATGGACGGGGCCCGCGTAGCCATAGTTTTCGGTTCGCTCGAGGGCTGCTTGAATCGGCGGGTGAGTGAGGTAGCTGGTGGTGAAGACATGAGGAACGAGCGTATTGAACGCGCGGCTCGTTTTCCGGGTTTTTGCAAGGTGGGTGGCGAGGAAGGTGCGATGTTTGCCAGCGAATCGGCAGAAAGGGTTGACGGCTTTGACGGTTCCGGCACCGTTGGTCCAGCGACTCCCCACTCCCGCGGTCAGGGTGACCACCGCGACTTCGCCGGATTGAATGGCTTGGGTGCCGATCGAGACGAGGTCCGTGTCACCCTGGAGTTGTTCCCAGTCAGAGAGATCGTCTCTTGCGACGTCTTCGATCTTCGTGCTTGCCGGAAGGCGGTTTTGAGCGAGTCCGATCCGTCCCATGCGGAGGTCCTTTCGGATGATCTCGTGTTGAACATCATCGAATCCGTTCGCCTGGAGATGCTGATAGAGGTCGCGATCCGATTGGGGATTCATCGGGCGGTCAGGAAGCAGGCGTTCGAAGAGCGACTCCAGCGCCCGGCCGAAATCAGAGTTTTCACGGCAGGCATGAGCAAAGGCGTGGAGTTCGGCTTTGCCCGCAGGGGTGAGATGACGGTTGTCTTGCCGGATTGAAGAGGGAATGAGGAGATCGTAATACCTCTTTGGCATCAACGCGTCGCGGCCCTTGAGGAAGGTGGAAACCGATCCCTGGTCATTGATGTGAAACTGATAAACCAGGGGTTCCATCGCGAAGGGGAGGCCGTGTTCCAAATCCTTCTTGAGCGCCCTCATGGTTTCATGAAGAAATCGTTGGCCTTCTGCCTGGCGTCGGGGGGAAAAAAAGAATGCCATGCCTCCTCCTGCCATGCCTCCCAACATGCAGAATCCATGAAATTCGTCCCCAAACTTTGCTCGCGTTCGGGAAATCACTTGCTCGGTATACTGATTGGACGCCCATGGGATGATCGTTTGGATGGGGCCGAAAAAGTTGCGAGTGGTTTCCCCGGCGACTTGCTGGATATCGCCCTGCTGCAGGGCGGTCACCACGTTCTCCAAGATTTCATTGGCTTCCAAACGGGCTTTCCATTCTTGATCCGATCGTGATAAGTACTTTTCAGTGACCATCTCGAGAATCGGACCGACATTCTGAGCCATCCCGCCATGCACTAGAACCAGGGAAGATTGAAGCGCTTGCCGTGTTTGGGTGGAGATCCTGTCTTCCCCCAGGACCTCGTGTCGGGGCAGGAGGCACCCGCGGCTGATTCCCATTTCGGGATCACCGTTCTCAGCGACCACGCCCTTGATCAGCTTGATGCCCGGCCACACGCCTCCCGAGTCTTGCCAGCCTCCACCGGAGCCCCCGAGCCATTCGCCCAGAATTGCACGGGCGGCAATGGTTCGCCGCTCTCCCTCACTGAGTGGACCAAAGAGTCGTCCGGTTTGACCCGTGGCCCGCATGCACACGGCGATCAAGGCCCCCAGGAGGTTGGTCGAGACCGCCAACCGAGAGCCCTTGGGAATGTCATTGACGTTGCTGACAAGTTCCAGGCCCAGTGACCTTCCGATCACCCGCTCGAGGACGCTTGACAGTTCGGCCCCCGAGCCTTCCACCCCCGGCGGAATGATTCCGGAGGCAATGACGGCGGCCTTGAGGAGTCCAAGATGGTCTCTTGCATAGTCAAAGACCTCTGAGAGCTCGCTGATCGTTGTCGAGGTGTTGAGATCGACGCTGGTCAGTCGAAGGACCGGTTCGTCGATCACCCGTAAATAGGCCTCGACCGGGGGACGAGGCTGGTCATCGCGGTCCATCACCCCGAGGTCGATCGAGGTGTTGAGCACGCGAGCGCCTTCGGGAAAATCCATCCCCAGGAAGAAAATATCGCTCCAGGCGCTGTGGCAGAGATCCATGCGAACCGGGGTTTGCTCACGAAGGATGGGGAAGGTGCCAAGATCGGGATCCATGACCTTGAGTTCGTCGACCAAGCGCAGGGGGTGATCGAAGGGGTGGCCGACTCGAAACATCCACTGATTGCCCCGGGCGGCTCTCACGCTCAATCGAACCTGATCAGCCAGTTTTTGAAATGCCAACCCATGGTAAGATGCGGCGAGTCCGCTCGAGATCGGGGCGCTGGGGCCGGCCTGGGTTTGGTAGTGCAGGAGTCTCTGGATGGCTTCCTCAAATCGCCGCTCCCGCAGATGGGTGACCGCCGAGTAGGGCGTTCTGTCGACCGTGCGGCAGTCTGCCTGCCGAGGAAGGTTGAAACGATAAATAGTGAAGAGAAAAAAAAGAGCGCGAACCGTATGATAGAGATTGGTTGATTGACTCCGGAAGTGTTCGAGATCGCAAGCGGCCTCGATCAGTGCTTCCGTGTCGAGTCCGGCGGTGAGATGTTCGATGGAGCGATTCCGAAACTCCGGATCGTTGCTGGTGATGGTCTCGATGAAAATGGATCCTGACATCACTGGCCGTTCCGCAACTGGCGGGTCGCAAGGTGGTCGAGAAGATCGGAGAGAATCTCGTCTCGATCGGTGCCTTCCATGCCAAGTGCCAGTTGGGCATTGAACAGGCCGTATTTGGCGGCAATCTCATATCGATTTCCATCCAGCTGGCAGGCCAAGTAGTCCTCCCGTTTGGCGAGTTGGGCCAGGGCTTGGGAGAGAAACTTGGGGGGGGATGGATTCTCTCCTTCAAAGTGGTGGGAGAGAATCTCCATCATCAAGGGTGAGAAGGCGTGCATCCCAAAAAAGCACAGATACGATCCCGATCGGAGTCCGGGAACGACCAAACGCTGCTCTGCCTCCGTGGGCGTGGGCTTTTCGATCACATCATTGATGCGGTAAAGGTTCTTTTGATCAGGAAGGCGCTGCCCCCCAATCGCTCCATAGTACGGCAACTTGAATTCTCGAGTCGCCTGCACGGCGGAAATCGAACACTCGTGTTCCGCAGCGAGGTCAATCAACTGCTCGGCGCAGCCCCTTGACTCGCCGCTGACGTAGAGGTGGTCGCCCACCAGATGGAGAAACGAGGCGTCCCCGACAAAGGATTTGGAGCAGTAGACGGAATGGGCGTAACCCTGTGGCTCCGCTTGCTCAATGAACAGGAGCCGTTCTCCCGCCTCCCCGGCAGCGGTGCGGTAAGTGTCCTGAGTGTGGGGGGCGACGACCACGGCGATCTCCTCAATTCCAGCTCGGATGGCTTCATTGACGATGATTCGAAGGACAGATTTGGTGTCCCCGTCCCGGTCGACCAATGTCTGGAGGGGAAGGGCTTGTTGCCGATTCCCTGCCGCCGTGATGACTGCCTTTTTGATTCTTGGCATCGTCTAACTCCCGTTGACGGGATTCATAACGTCCCCGGCGAGGTCGTGCAAGGGTTCTCTCTAATCCGCTTCGGTGGCGGGTGATCAACTGGTCTTCTGGAGAGGGAGCGGTGTGATGGTGACTTATCTGCTGAGGCGGAGGGCGGACCGCGATGCCGATGGCCGGAAGGGATGGCGAAGACGGTCCTCAGGGAGTCTGGGGAAGAAGGTAGGATTCGAGAAGTCGGGCGACTGATTTCATGGGAAGACGTTCGTCTCTGGTATGGGGTTGAGGCGGCAGGGCTTCGACGTGGCCGTCGATCAGAACCACGTTGGCCTTGCCCTGGTGGCGGAAATGGACGTTGGCGTAGAGCGGCCCTCCGGTGCTGATGTAATAGAATTCCTCGAGGAGGGGGCGCTCCTTGCTCGCGGGGGGCTGAAAATCGTTGATCTGTGCGGAGTCGGCGAAGAGGGCGGTCCCTGAAGGACGCGGAAGCTCGGTGATTCTCAGCGGCGATTCACCCTGAAGCGGAGGTCGAGCCCCGCTGGGAGACAAATGGAGGTTGTAGCCGTAGCCAAAGGATCGACCGGCAGCCTTCAACTTGAACCGCGGTTGTTGGATCTCCAAGGCCGGGCATCGGGTGAGGCCTCGTTCTCCGTAATAGGACCAGAGGGGACTCATGCTGGGATCGAATCGCCGCGTTCCCTCGGCACCGCTTTGAAGCCATCCAAACCAGTAGGTCAAACCTTCTGGATTTCTGCCAAAGAGATAGGGGAAGCTTTTTTGGTCGTGATCATCCCAGTACATCATGGCCGCCAAGCCCAATTGTCTGAGATTCTGGGTGCATTGAATGCGTTTGGCAGACGCCTTTGCCTGACCGAGGGAGGGCAGCAGAAAGGCTGCAAGGAGCGCGGCGACGGCGAGGCTCACGAGCAGCTCAATCAACGTAAATCCGCGATGGAAGGCTCGG
>DEAY01000408.1 GCA_002348345.1 Verrucomicrobia bacterium UBA2970 | reverse complement strand
CCATGAATGGTATAGAATACTCATCCTCAGTTCAACGTCGTCGGGGATTCACCCTGATCGAGCTTTTGGTGGTCATCGCGATCATTGCGATTCTGGCGGGCATGCTGCTTCCTGCTCTTGGAAAAGCGAAAGCGAAAGCCCAGGGGATCAAGTGTCTCAACAACAACAAGCAGTTGATGTTGGCATGGATTTTTTACGCCGACGATAGTGAGGGAGAGATTACCCATGCCTACGGGGCCCAGCATGGTTGGATGGGGACCAGTTCCCTTGATTTTTCACCAAGCCCAACGAACTGGGACGTTAATCAGGACATCGCCAAGAGCCCTTTGTGGAACTATACCGGTAACTCGGCCGGCATTTTCAAATGTCCGGCGGATAAGTCGTCTGTCACGGTCAAGGGCAACCGCCTGCCCCGGGTCCGGAGTATGTCGATGAGTTCATGGGTCGGAGGTCATGACGGGAAACACACGTGGTTTGGTGGCCCGGAATGGCGGATGTATTTGAAGCAAAGCGATTTCGTCGACCCGGGTCCCTCCCAAACATGGGTGTTCATCGATGAGCGCGAGGACAGCATCAACGATGGATTTTGGGTCACGTGGATGCCTGACTATCCCCAGTTGGCAAAGACGCGAATCATCGATTACCCGGCGAGTTACCACAACGGGGCGGCTGATCTGTCCTTTGCTGATGGCCATGCCGAGATTTACAAGTGGAGGGATCCTAGGACGGTGATTCCGTTGAAGAAGAATGCCAAGATTCCGCTCAACATCCCGTCGCCCAACAACGCTGACATGAAGTGGGTTCAAGATCGAACCACTCGATTGGTGAATCCCAACGCAGCTCGATAGCAGTGTTCTAGGAGGGCCAGAGTCCAGCGGTTCCTCAAGGCGTGGTATGCTGGGTGTGGGTGCGTGTCGGGTGAAGCTTCGGGCGGAGGCTCCAAAGAATGGGTGAGGGATGAAGAAGAAGTCCAGCAAGCCAAATCCCAATCCAGGTCCCCCGCCGGTAGGGAAGGCGGTGCCGACCAAGGGGATCGATTCGCTGGTTCGAAAGCACCTTCGGATAGGATGGGTTGGGTTGTTGGTGTTTCTGACCCTCGGGATTGTTCTCGAATGCCTTCACGGGTTCAAGGTGGGTTACTACTTGGATGTGTCCAATCAGACCCGGCGATTCATGTGGACCTTGGCCCATGCCCACGGCACGCTCCTGGCCTTGGTGAATATCGCGTTCGCGGTGTCGGCTCACTTGATGGCCGCGTGGTCGATCCGGGAGAAAACGATTGCTTCGACCTGCTTATTGGGAGCGACGATCCTCATGCCTGCGGGATTTTTTCTCGGAGGGGTGTTCATCTACGGTGGTGATCCGGGATTGGGAATCTTCCTCCTGCCGGTCGGGGCGGTGATGCTCTTGGTGGCCGTCTTCAAGACGGCGTCGGCAATCAAGAACGCATAAACCCCCTCAAAGCCAATGGCTGGGAGGGGGCTTGAGCGGGAGATTGACCTGGGACGGGTGCTTACCTCTTTTTCTTGGCGGCTTTCTTCTTGGGCCCACGGCCTTTGAAGGTCAGCTCGGCGACACCCGACTTGTCGAGTTCCCCGAGACCGAGTTTGACCATCTTGTCGTATTGACCCTTCGTTGCCGCGGCGAGTGGCAGATTCAGTTTCTTGGATTTTCCAAGATCAAGGGCAATCCCTGAATCCTTTGCCGCATGGGCGGAGGAGAAATAGCAGTCGTGATCTCGGATCTGCATATCCTCGCCATCGGTTTCGAGCACTCTAGAATTGGCCCCGGTCTGCGAAAAAACCTCCCGAAGCATGTTGAGATCGTGTCCCAGGGCTGCGCCCAGACCGAGTCCCTCGGCCAGCCCGGCGGTGTTGATATTCATCACCATGTTGACCAGCGCCTTCACTTCGGCGGCAGACCCCGCCTTACCGATGTAGCGCATGGAGGCGCTGAGTTTGGACAAGATGGGTTTGATCCTCTGAAAGGCCTTCTTGTCGCCGCCGCACATAAGGTAGAGCGTCCCTTGTCGGGCTTGGGTAATACTGGAGGCCATGCATGCTTCTATGCTTGCCGCACCGACCTTTTTGGCTCGCGCTTCGACCTTGACGTGTGTCTTCGGCGCGATGGTGGCGCAATTCACGAAAATCTTGCCTTTGGCTCCTTTCAACAGACTATTGCCTCGGGCGGCGAAGACTTTGTCCATCGCCTTATCATCGGTGACCACGGTGATGATGACATCGGCCAGACGGGTGACCTCTGGCAGGTTGAGACAACTCGTGGCGCCGATTTCCTCGGCGAGTTCCCCTGCGATCGTTTTGTTAAGGTCAAAGACGGCGGTTACCTGATAACCGCAGTCTTTCAAACGGCGGGCCATGTTCGCGCCCATTCTACCGACTCCCACAACACCAATTTTTTTAGCCATAATTTGTGCTTTCTTGCCTTTGTCCCGATTTCCTGGAGCCGGGCTTGATGAGCCGCCCGGAAGGAATGAGGGAACCAAACCGGGGTAACCTAGGTCTGATTCATGTTTTTTTCACGTTTTTTGTTTGTCTCCCCGAAAAGCTGGCGACGGTCTTTTCAATGGGTCAGAGTTGATCTCCTTCTCCATGCCGATCCGAGGGCCGATACCAGGAAGCAAGGGTGCGGGAGGTCGGTTCTGTTGGGTGACTGAGATCGGAGGGCATAGCGAAACTGCCTGTTGAGAACGTGGATCGGGAGGTGCTGCAGGGCTCCCCGATCAATGCATGGATTCTCGGTTTGTTCCTCCCACGGGTGAGGATCTCCGGGAAGGAGTGGGTTTTGACAAGGGAAGTGTGACAGATTTCGACGATCACGGGTTGTCTCACTGTGCCATTTTGGCCCGCCTTTATCCAAAAACTGTCCGGATGTTCGGAAGCCTTTAATTTTTAAAATGTTAACTATAAGCAGTTTATGACTTTTAATGAGTGTTGGCATTTATGGTGCTAGGAGTAGCACAACGAAAGGTTTTTAAATGTCGAAGGTCTTGGGAATTGATTTGGGCACCACCAACTCCTGCATGTCCATCATGGAGGGTGGAGAGCCGGTGGTGTTGGAGAATTCGGAGGGGAAACGCACGACGCCTTCCATTGTCGCCTTTTCAAAATCGGGTGAGCGATTGGTGGGGGACGCCGCCAAACGACAAGCCGTGACCAATCCCAAGAATACGGTTTATTCGGTGAAGCGTTTCATGGGACGGAAGTTCGATGAAGTGGGGGAGGAAACCAAGCGGGTTCCCTACAAGGTGGTGAAAGCGGCCAACGGCGACGTTGCGGTTGAGGTCGAAGAAGGAGGGGAGACAAAGCAATACAGCCCTCCGGAAATCTCCGCGATGATTTTGAGCAAACTCAAATCGGATGCCGAAACCCGTTTGGGTGAGACGATCTCGCAAGCGGTGATTACCGTTCCAGCCTATTTTAACGATTCCCAGCGGCAGGCCACAAAGGATGCGGGTCGGATTGCGGGGTTGGAAGTGCTTCGAATCATCAATGAACCGACGGCGGCATCTCTGGCCTACGGTCTAGATAAGAAGAGCGACGAGAAAATCGCCGTTTACGATCTGGGGGGCGGCACCTTTGATATTTCCGTTCTTGAAATTGGCGACGGCGTGTTCGAGGTCAAGGCGACGAATGGTGACACCCATTTAGGGGGCGATGACTGGGATAATCAGATCATCGATTGGGTCATCGACGAATTCAAAAAAGATTCGGGCATCGATTTGCGCAATCAGTCGGATGCCATCCAACGCATCAAGGAAGAAGCCGAGAAGGCGAAGATTGCCCTCTCCAGCACTCAAGAATATGAGGTGAACCTCCCCTTCATCACTGCCGATGCGAGTGGGCCTAAGCACATCAGCATGAAGCTGACACGGGCGCAACTGGAGCAACTGTGCGACCAACTCTTCGAACGAACGATTACCCCGACCAAGGCGTGCTTGGAGGATGCCGGAATTGCCACCAGTGATGTCAATGAACTGGTCTTGGTGGGCGGCATGACGCGGATGCCGAAGGTGGTGGAAACCGCGAATCGTCTGGTTGGAAAAAAACCGCATCAAGGGGTCAATCCCGACGAGGTGGTGGCGATTGGGGCGGCGATTCAGGGTGGGGTCCTGAAGGGCGACGTCAAGGATGTGTTGCTTTTGGATGTGACGCCGCTGTCGCTTGGGATCGAGACCTTGGGGGGGGTGTTTACCAAATTAATCGATCGCAATACCACCATCCCGACCCGCAAGTCGGAAATCTTTTCAACCGCTGCGGACAACCAGCCGGGCGTGGAGGTGCATGTGCTTCAGGGAGAACGGGAATTCGCCCGGGATAACAAGTCGATCGGTCGGTTTAATCTGACGGACATTCCACCCGCACCTAGGGGAACCCCTCAGATCGAGGTGACCTTTGACATCGACGCGAACGGTTTGCTGAACGTAAGCGCCAAGGATCTTGGAACGGGGAAGGAACAAAAAATCACCATCACCGCGAGTAGTGGTCTCAGTAATGAGGAGATCGAGCGGATGAAGAATGATGCCGAAACCAACGCCGAGGAGGACAAGAAACGCCGAGAGGAAGTCGAGGTGCGCAACAAAGCGGACAACGGGGTCTATCAATCCGAAAAGATGATTTCGGAGAACGGCGACAAGATTTCTGATGAGAGTAAAGGAAAACTCGAATCAGCTGTAAATGACGTCAAGGAGGCGCTCAAGGGGACCGATACGGCGGCGATTCAGTCGGCTGCCGATCAGTTGAACGAAACGTGGCAAGCCGTTTCGACTGAACTCTATCAGTCGGCGGCCGCCCAGCAACAAGCCTCGGCTGACGGGGCGGATGCTGCCGCTGGCAGCACGGAAGGCGGTCCGGAACCCAGTTCGGGTTCGTCGGAGGCCGCATCAGACTCGGGGGACGATAAGGGACCGATCATTGACGCCGAAGTCGTCGAAGAAAAGAAGGACTGATCGATTCCCCGCAGAATCTCACACACACAAAACCACATGAGAAAACGCGTTCCAACCTACGGCTTTGTGAGTGCAGGGTCAGGCTGGAGCGGTCATTAATCAAAGAGCAACAAAACACTGATTATGGCAGCAAAAATACAACCTCTCGGAGATCGGGTTCTTGTAGAACCAGCCGAGGAAAAGGAACAGAAGAAGGGCGGAATCATTATTCCCGATTCCGCTAAGGAAAAGCCGACCGAAAGCGTCGTCGTGTCCCTGGGAACAGGGAAAACGGATGAGAATGGCAACAAAGTTCCATTCGAAGTCAAGAAGGGTGACCGCGTGTTAGTCAGCAAGTATGGCGGCACGGAAGTCAAGATTGACGACAAGGAATACAAGATCCTGAATTCCGACGACATCCTGGCGATTGTCGGCTAAGTAAAATTTAATTTTAAAGAAATACTATGGCTGCAAAACAATTAGAGTTCGACGAGAAAGCGCGTCAAACGTTGCTCCGGGGTGTCAGCAAGCTGGCCCGGGCCGTCTCGGCAACCTTGGGACCCAAGGGTCGCAATGTGGTGTTGGATAAGAAGTTCGGTTCTCCCACGGTGACCAAAGATGGTGTGACCGTGGCAAAGGAGATCGAATTGGAGAACCCTTACGAGAACATGGGGGCCCAAATGGTTCGCGAGGTTGCCAGCAAGACGAGTGACGCTGCCGGTGACGGAACCACCACGGCAACGGTGTTGGCCGAGTCGATTTATCGGGAAGGCCTCAAGTATGTGACGTCGGGTGCAAACCCCATTGGTATCCAACGAGGGATCGGGAAGGCCGTGGAGGCCGGCGTGGCTCAACTGGCTAAGATTGCCAAGCGGGTGAAGGACAAGGAAGAGATCAAGCAGGTCGCGACCGTGTCCGCAAACTGGGATCCGACCATCGGTGAGATTATTGCTGATGCGATGGACAAAGTGGGCAAGGACGGAACAATCACCGTCGAAGAAGCCAAATCAATCGAAACGACCCTGGACGTGGTTGAGGGGATGCAGTTTGACAAGGGGTATCTCTCGCCCTACTTCGTTACCGATTCGGACTCGATGGAAGCACGTTTGGCGGATGCCTACATCTTGATCTTCGAGAAGAAGATCACGAACCTGAAGGACCTTCTGCCTCTCTTGGAGAAAGTGGCCAAGTTGGGCAAGCCGCTGATGATCATCGCCGAAGATGTCGAGGGAGAGGCGTTGGCGACCCTGGTGGTGAACAAGTTGCGAGGCACCCTGAATGTTTGTGCCGTGAAAGCCCCTGGTTTTGGGGATCGTCGGAAGGCAATGTTGGAGGACATTGCTATCCTGACCGGTGGTCGATGCATCACGGAGGATCTGGGCATCAAGCTTGAAAACATCCAGGTCGAAGATCTTGGGCAAGCCAAATCGATCGTGGTTGACAAAGAGAACACCACCATCGTTGAAGGCGGAGGAAAATCCTCGGATATTCAAGGTCGAGTCGGACAGATTCGACGGCAGATCGAGGAAACCACCTCCGATTACGATCGTGAGAAATTGCAGGAGCGCCTGGCCAAGTTGGCGGGTGGGGTGGCCGTCATCAATGTGGGGGCTGCGACCGAAACCGAAATGAGGGAAAAGAAGGCCCGCGTTGAAGACGCGCTGCACGCGACCCGTGCTGCGGTTGAAGAGGGCATCGTTCCTGGCGGCGGTGTTGCGTTGCTCCGTTGCTTGCCTGCCATCGCCAAGGTGGAAGGGAGCAATCACGATGAGGAAATCGGAATCGCCATCGTCAAGCGGGCAGTGGAAGCTCCTCTCCGGGCGCTTTCCGCCAACGCGGGCGAGGAAGGTTCCTTGATCGTTCAGGAAGTGAAGAAGCGCAAGCAAACCGATGGTTACAACGTGGCGACCGGCGAGTATGTCGATTTGGTCAAGGCGGGCGTGGTTGATCCCAAGAAGGTGACCCGCACGGCCCTGCAGAACTCGGCTTCCATTGCAGGGTTGTTGCTCACGACCGAGTGTTTGATCACCGAAATTCCGGAGCCAGAAAAACCGGCTCCCGCCGGCGATCATCACGGTCCTGGGCCGGGGATGTACTAAGATCGCGGATCGCGATCGAGTGACAAAACAAGAACGCTTCACAAGAGGTTGGCATGGGCCAACCTCTTTTTTTTTAGGTTGGGTGAGGCTGCGGGATCCATGTAGGCTCCTCGGGTGGCGGATGAGTGACGGTGCATCGATGGAGGAAAGTGCTGCAGATCGAGTAACTCGTCTGTTGGCGGGAGCTCGGAATGGAAACATGATGGCTCGCGACCAGTTGGTCGATTCGGTCTACGTTCGACTGAATCGACTTTGTCAGGGATTGAAAAGCAAGTTTCCCGGCGTCATGGCCTACGAGCAGACCGGAGATGTCATGGGCGAAGTATGGCCCAAGCTGCTGCGGGAACTTTCGGCCAAGGAATTCAAGAACTCGTCTCATTTCTTCTCCTTCTCGGCGACCCTGATTCGGAACACCCTGATTGATCTCCTCAGGAAGTACTACGGCAAGAATGGTCGTGGTGCTCGTGAGATTGCGCTGGGTCCCAAGGACCAGCATCAAACCGATGACGGCCTCCGAACGGCTTGGCTGGAGGGGAAGGATACCAAAGCGCCGGACCGGGCCGCGATGCGGGATGAGATTCATGGGGTCATTGCTCGCCTGCCGCCTATCCATCAGGAGATGTTCGATCTTCGCTTTTACCATGACCTCAAGGAAACGGAATGTGCGGATGCACTCAACGTGGATGTGAGAACGGTCCGCCGTCGTTGGCGCCGTGCTCGCCTGGCGTTGGCGGCCGCTTTGGGTGAGCCCTGAGCTCATCGCTGATCCGATGGAACCAATCAGTCAACCCGAAGCGGAGGATCCAATTGATGCCTTGCTGGATCAATGGGAGGACTTGCAAGCGAAGGGTCATTCGCCGTCGCCGGAATCCATCTGTGAAGATTCCCCCGACCTGCTTCCAGAGTTTTTGGAACGGTTGAAACGGCTTCAGGAAGTGGGGCAATTGATGGAGGATGAGGGGTTCTCCCATCGCGAAGCACAGCAACCCTTTGAGCTGATTCAGCACCAGGAGGTCGAGCTGACCCTGCGCTTGAACGAACTGGTTTTGTTTGATTTGGGCGGCATGGGAATCGTTGGGCGGGCCAAAGACTTGCGGTTGCGCCGGGACGTGGCGGTCAAGTTCATGAAGCCCAGCAACAACAGTCCGATCAATCAGGAACGGTTCCTGAACGAGGCGAGAGTGACGGGGCGAATGGCCCATCCGGGGGTGCTTCCGGTCTACGGTTATGGCACGACGAGCGACGAGCTCCCATTTTATGCGATGCGCTATGTCACGGGCCCGACGTTTGGCGAGGCGATCAACGATTATCATCGCGAACGAAAGAATCAGAACCGGCGCCAACAAATGGTCCAGCTTCGCAAACTATTGAGTCATTTTGTGTCGGTGGCCTATACCATTGCCTATGCCCACGAACGAGGGGTGGTTCATTGTGATCTCAAACCGCAGAACATTCTTCTTGGCGCCTTTGGCGAAACTTATGTGATTGATTGGGGGCTCGCGGTCGGGATTTCTCCCAGCAAGGGGAATTTTACCGGAGTGGCGGAACGGCGGGAATCTCACGGGGCGGGAACGGAGGGGTATTCTCATCCCGACCAATTGGAAGGCAGAACGGCGCCTCATCGGGGTTGGGATATTTATGGCCTTGGCGCGGTTCTCTACAAACTCCTGACCCATCGAAATACGGGCGATGCTCTGTCGAGGGGAACCCGTTCGGAATCGTCCCATGGGAGAGGGGTGACGCGGATTCGGTCGCCCCGAGCGTTGGATCGGAATGTACCGGCTCCCCTTGAGACCATTTGCCTGCAAGCACTGGGCGTGTCTGCCGACCACGGCTACGAACGCGCCAGCGAGGTGGCGGATGATGTCCAGCGCTATTTGGCAGGTGAGCCGGTGGTGGGCCACTCTGAGGCGTTGTGGGAACGGGTCATGCGATGGCAGAGGAGTCATCAGGGAGCGACCAAGACTGCCGGAATCCTACTCCTCCTTTTGGTGCTTGTCCTGATTGGGAGTTCGGTTTCGTTATGGCGATTTGCCGAAACCAACAGAGTGAAGACCCGAGAATCCCTGGAGACCGCGGTCAAGTTTGCCGCCCAAACGGTGAGTCTCGAAATGAACAATCGTTGGCAAGCCCTCAATATCGTGGCGCGCGATCCCAAGTTGGTGGAGACGCTGTCATCGGATTTTGAAGAGGAGGTTTCGGATGTCCTTCAGGCCTGGATTCGTCACCATCGGCTGGCCTACAAAGGGCTCCCTTCCGACTCGTGGTTTGTCTGCAACGCCGTGGGGCGCCAGGTCGCTCGGTCGCCCCCCAGCTTTCGCTCGATCGGAAAGTATTACGCCCATCGCGACTACTTCCACGGAAATGGTTTCGATTATGAGGCGACTGAGGTGGATGAGCCGTTGCCCGGTGATCCGCCCTATATTGAGCAGCCCCATCACTCAATGGTGTACGAGAGCACTTCTGATGGCACCCTCAAGCTTGCCTATTCGGTGCCGGTGTTTCTCAAACCAGATACCGATCGCGAGCGTTTTGCCGGCGTCATCTGCATGTCGGTACGACTTGGTGAGTTTAGCATCATGAGTGACGAGATGCTCCGAGATCATGTCTTGATCCTGGTCGATCTCCGGGATGATCGGTTGGAGGGAGAACCCAGACGCGGTTTGATTCTCCATCATCCCGATCTCATTGATTCCAGAGGGAATCCTTCAGACAGTTCGCCACGTCCAAGGCTCTCGGGTGAGCTGGTCAATCGGCTGCATAGCGAATCGAGTTTTTATCTGGAGGATTTTGTCGATCCTGTCGATGAATCGAGTCGGGGATCGATGGCGGCTTTTGCCAAGGTTTTAGTGAAGAGTGAAGATGGCATGCGCCGGGACACGCGTTGGGGGGTCATTGTCAAGGAAGGGAAATCCAGAAGCCTCCGAGTCGGTCGATGAGGCGACCATTGAATCGGGATATGAATGAATTGAAACCGTCCGCTGTTGTTCGGAGCGTTTTGTTGGTGGGGCTCATGTTGTTGTTGGTGGGTCGTTGGTCTTCCTCTTTGCATGGAGCGGCGATGGAGCGATCGACGGAAGCTCGCCCCATCTTCGTGGGGAACTATCCCGATCCCAGTATCCTGAGGGACGGAGACGATTATTATCTGACCCATACGACGCTGCGCTGGCAGCCTGCGTTGGTGATATGGCATTCGAAAGATCTGAAGGAATGGAGGCCGATTTCGAGTGCCGCGGTCAATCTCAATTCGTCCGTATGGGCTCCCGATCTCATCAAGCACGAGGGGCGCTACCACATTTATTTTCCCGGAGTGCCGCGAGGTAACTATTTGACCTCAGCCGATGATATTCGAGGCCCCTGGAGCCATCCGGTTCAGGTTGAGAATTGTCCTGGGATTGATCCAGGACATGTGGTCGATGTCGAAACGGGTCAGCGGTATCTTCATGTCAGCGGTGGAAATGCGGCACGATTGTCAAAGGATGGGCGGCGACTGGAGGATGAGGTGAAAAAGGTATACTCGGGGTGGCCGATCCCAAGCGATTGGGATGTCGAGTGCCCATGCTTGGAGTCGCCCAAACTAGTGTTTCGCGGAGGTTGGTATTATCTGACCAGTGCCCAAGGTGGAACCGCTGGTCCAGCGACATCTCACATGGTGGTCTCAGCCCGATCCCGATCTCCAGTTGGGCCGTGGCAATCCTCGCCCTTCAATCCGATTATTCGCACCTGGTCACCGGAGGAAGACTGGATCTCAAAAGGCCATGGGACCATTTTTGAGGGTCCCCGTGGTCGGTGGTGGTCGATTCTTCATGGTTATCGAAACGGCTATCGTAGCCTCGGAAGGAGTATTCTCCTGGAGCCGATTGAATGGACGAACGAGGGTTGGTTTCGGGTTGCTGATCGATGGCCGGAAGACTGGGAAGGTTTTTCATCCCCGAAGAAAACTCAAGTGGACGAATTTGATGGCGAACAACTCAGCCTACGGTGGCAATTCTATGAAAGTCTTGACGCCAATCGAATTCATCTCACAGGCGAGAAACTCGTGCTGAAGGGGTTCGGTGATCAACCGGGACGATCCCGGCCTATGGCATGGATGGCTGGTCATCCCTCGTATCAGGTTGAAGTGGATCTTGAACTGGAGGGAAATGGGGAAGTGGGACTCCTCGCTTTCTATGACCCGGATCATTATTCCGGGATCGGCCTCGATGCCTCTGGGAGATTGAAACGAGTGAGTGTGGGTATGAAAGGCGGTAATTCAATCCAACCGTTAGGATCAGGCATTCGTCGGGTGTGGCTCCGAATGGATAATCGGCACCATGACGTTTCCTTCAGGTATCGTTTCGATGTGAATCACCAGTGGACCTATCTTCCCTC
>DEAY01000264.1 GCA_002348345.1 Verrucomicrobia bacterium UBA2970 | reverse complement strand
GGGTTGGAGCCGGGCCAACCGCCCTCAATGTAGTGGATCCCGAAATGATCGAACCGTTCCGCCAACCGCAGTTTGTCAGCGACCGAGAAATTGACGCCCTCCCCCTGTGTGCCATCGCGCAAGGTGGTGTCGTAGATTTCGATTCTAGATTGTTGTGCCATGTCGTTGGTGAATGAACGGTTGGTCGTCGTGAAGCCGGCGGGTGGGAAAAGAAAAGAAAACAGCCGGCGCTGGTTTCCTTAGTCGACAATAATAATTGATCCCCTGGGAGAAATGCGCTCGGCATGCCGACTGACAATCCGGAGGCGAGCCGACGAGGAAGGAAGGCTCGGAGAATCATTTCGTTGATGGATCAAGGGCGCCATAGTTGGCCTATCGGGCCAGGAGCGTGCCCGAATTCCCGGAACGACGCAAGTCTGGAGCCTGGTAGTCTCGGAACTCGAGGCTCTCCATCCCCGCTGGATTCTGGCCCATGGAAGCATCGGAACCGCTCGCCATGGCGGTTGTTAGGGGATTCTCTTCCGTCGATCTTGGACGGCGAGCGCCAGATCCTCAAGAATCGGCTCGGTTTGCTCCCAGGACACGCACGCGTCGGTGATGCTTTGGCCATAGGTGGCCTCCTCCGGTTGACGATAGGATTGTTTCCCTTCCACCAGATGACTTTCCAGCATGATTCCAAAGATCTTTCGGGAACCCGAGCGGAGTTGTTCGGTGAGTTCGCGGGCAACAACGGGCTGACGTCGATGATCCTTGTTGCTGTTCCCGTGGCTGCAGTCGACCATGATGCTGGGCCAGAGTTGTTTTTGGTCCAATTGGGCGGTCGCGGCCGCAATCGACTCGCGGTCGTAGTTAGGACCGTGCTTGGAACCGCGAAGAATGAGGTGACAGCAGTCGTTTCCTTTGGTCTCCACAATGGCGGCGAGGCCCTGTTTGGTGACGCTGAGGAAACGATGCCTTTGACACGAAGCGCCGACGGCGTCGATGGCGATTTGGACGTTGCCATCCGTACCGTTTTTGAACCCGACTGGCATTGAAAGGCCAGACGCGAGTTCGCGGTGGACTTGACTTTCTGTGGTTCGAGCTCCGATCGCGCCCCAAGCGATCAGGTCGGCGGTGAACTGAGGAACAATGGTATCCAGGAATTCGCTGCCCGCTGGGAGGCCAAGGTTGGCCAAATCGACCAACAGGCGGCGTGCGGTCCGTAGTCCTTGATTGATTCGAAAGCTGCCGTCGATACCCGGGTCATTGATGAGGCCCTTCCACCCCACGGTCGTTCTTGGCTTTTCGAAATAGACCCTCATCACGATTTCGAGATCTTCCGAGAGTCGTTTTCTAACCGGAGCCAACTTTTCCGCGTATTCCATGGCCGCCTCCACGTCATGGATGGAGCAAGGACCAACGATTACCAGAAGTCGGTCGTCCTCACCTCGGATGATGTTGCCCGCTGCTTTTCGGCCCTTGGTGACCACCTCGGCGGCCCTCTCCTCGATGGGATGTTCCTCCATCAGGATCGCGGGGGGCAGGAGTGGGTGGAGGGATTGGATTCTTAAGTCGTCGGTATCCTGAATCATGAATCGTTCGGTGCGGGAATGGGGCGTTCTAGATGCCAAAAGAGGCGTTTTCGGATGGGTGCCCAATCCGTCAGAAAAGAATTAGGGTCTCCAAATCTTGTCAGGCTGGGAAAACATGACTAACCACTCGAATAAACCAAGGCCCGTTAGGGCTTGCTGGCTTCCAACTCATTAACGAGAGCGCGAATAGCGAAATCAATGTGTTCGGTGCCGCTCTCTGGGGACTGGGTGGGCCGTGTATCACGGCTTCCGAAAAACCTGGAGAAGCTGTTTTGCTCGCCCGGAACATCACAAACATTCCAGTAACGGAGTCGGTTTTTCTGTTCGAGAATCTTAGGAATCTGGCCGAACCGTTCCCGGAGCATGGGCTCATGCTCATCCCGGTTAAGAGCCACGATGAGTGAGGCATCCTCTAGATCGGAGACGCGAATAGGGGTTGGATTCCGTGTGGGATCGACATGGGGTGAGAGGCCTCTCCTTTCAAGGAATTCGAAGGCGAAGGGTGAAATGCCGGTTAATCCTCCACTGTCCACCATTCCTCGAGAGGTGGCTTCCCAAGTCAGATCAGTTTGCTGAACGTAATAATTGAACAGCTCCTCGGACAAGCGGCTTCGATAGTAGTTGCCGGTGCAGATGAAGATGACGAGCTTGAATTCTTGTTCCATTTCTAAGGACTCCTGAACCTCGCTGTGTTCCATGAGCCATTGAAACGCATGCGAAGACAGCTTCATGGTGCAGAACCATCGCGGCCGCGATCATTCCCGCACCAACGGGGAATTATCAGCCACGCTGCGTTTCTGCCAGAAAATTCTCCCGAATCGAAAGAGACGAATCCTTTGTGGGGAGGTTTTTTCCTAAACTCCTTTAAATTGAATTGGGGAGAGGATTAAATCCAGGCAGGCCGGTTGGTGTATGAATTATATTAGGAAGTATGACGGTTTCCTCTATGTGGTTGGCACCTTGACGGTTTGTGGGCTGAGTGGATCGGGGTGCCGAACCATGGGCCAGATTGGCTCTCAAAAACACCCCACTCTAGCGTTGGAGATCGAGTCGAGTTGGCGGCTTGACTCCCAATCAACGCGCTTTGACGCCTCGGGAATCGAGCGGGGACCAAACGGAGATCTTCTGGTCGTCCGAGATTCCGAGTTGGCTGTCTATGTGGTCAAGTTCCGAGAGAATTCTGGGGTGGCAAGGTTGGTAAGGCATGCTCGGTATGCGGTGGATGGATCCGAGCGAGATGTCGGGGTCGGGCGGTTTGATATCGAGGGTTTGGCCGTCGATGAAAAGGGGGATGTTTTCCTCTGCGACGAATACGCGCGGCGGGTTCTTCGTTTCACGCCACGAGGTGACCTAGAGTCTATCCCGCTTGAATTGACCGGTGCGGAAGAATTCTTCAGTTCGATCGATGCGAATGCCTCTTTCGAGGGGATCGCCATCGGAAATGGAAACCTCTACCTGGCGAATGAACGGAATCGGGGGCGTTTGCTCGAAATCGATCTCGAGACCGGACGGTTGTTGTCGACCTTCGAGGCTCGTACCGGGACCTCAGCTTGGCCGGATCCGCACTACTCTGGATTGGATTTCCACAACGGCAGACTGTTTGCCTTGCTGCGGGAAGAGCAAGCCATTGTCGAGATTGATCCTCAGGACAAGGCGGTCACCCGCGTCATGAGATATCATGACATTGAGTTCGACCGGCGGCACCGATACAAGACATTGGTTCCCTTCGCGGGAATCATGGAGGGGGTCCTGATCGAGAACGGGGTTGTCTGGCTGTTAACCGACAACAATGGGGAGGCGCGAGTTGCCGATGACACAGACGCTCGCCCGACTCTTTTTCGCTGTGTGGTTCGGATGGAATCGCAGGGCAGCAATTAGTCTACTGGCAAACAAATGGTGATAAAGACAGATCATTGGTCCGTCATCCGTGGGGGAAACCGATTGACATGAAGAGCTCGAGTCCATGGGAGAGATACAAGCGATGGCACTGCCGTGTCGGGTCTTTGGGCATTTCGTTTGACTTTAGTCGAATGCGTTTTGAGTCGAGTGACCTTGCCAAACTGGATGAGCGGATGGCCGCGAGCTACCAGGCCATGAAAGCCCTTGAGAATGGGGAGATCGCCAATCCCGATGAGGGAAGGATGGTCGGGCACTATTGGTTGAGAGCCGCCGAGCTTGCGCCTCAAGTTGAGATCCGAGATCAGATTGAGGATGCGCTGCAACAGGTAAAGGCTTTCGCGGAGTCGATTCACCGTGGGACCTGTGCGGGGGCTGGAGGATGGTTTAAGCACGTGCTGCTCATCGGGATCGGGGGTTCTGCCTTGGGGCCTCAATTTGTTTCGAAGGGTCTCGGTTCGGTTCTCAGAGACCGGATGCGGCTTTGGTTCTTTGACAACACGGATCCGGATGGGTTCGAGGCGACACTAGATCAATTGCGAGGCGAGCTGGGTCAGACCTTGGTGGTGGTGATTTCAAAATCGGGTGGCACTAAGGAAACTCGGAATGGAATGTTGGAGGCCAAGCGTGCCTACGACCAAGCCGGCTTGGATTTCGAAAAGCACGCGGTTGTTGTAACGGGGAAAGGAAGTGAACTCGATCAAAAGGCCCGGGAAGAAGGCTGGCTGGAGCGGTTTCCCATGTGGGATTGGGTGGGAGGCAGGACAAGCGAGTTTTCAGCCGTTGGGCTGCTTCCGGCTGCCTTACAGGGATTGGATGTGGATGCTTTTCTCGAAGGTGCCCGGTTAATGGACGAAGCAACTCGGACCCAAAGCCATGAGAAGAATCCCGCTGCCATGATGGCGCTGCTCTGGTATCTCGCCGGGAACGGAAAGGGAGAAAAGAACATGGTCATCGTGCCCTACAAGGATCGCCTCGAATTGTTCTCAAAGTATTTGCAGCAGTTGGTGATGGAATCTTTGGGGAAGGGCTTGGATTTGCAAGGCAACTTGGTCAATCAGGGAATCAGTGTGTTCGGGAACAAGGGATCGACTGATCAGCACGCATACATTCAGCAGCTGCGGGAGGGTCGTGATGATTTTTTTGTGACTTTCATCCAAGTTCTGAAAGATCGGGATGGGGATGAATTGATGGTTGAAGATTCAGTGACCAGTGGAGACTACCTGTTTGGATTCTTGCTGGGAACCCAAGAGGCTCTCACGGAGAACGAACGGGAGTCCATTTGTATTACCATTCCCAGGATAGACGCCTTGACGATAGGGGCTCTGATTGCGGTCTTTGAACGGGCGGTGGGATTCTACGCGTCGCTAGTTGGGATCAACGCCTACCATCAGCCTGGAGTCGAAGCGGGGAAGAAGGCAGCGGGGCAAGTAATCGAATTGCAGCGCCGGATCCTGGATCAACTGGCCTCGCGTCCCAATCATTATCACTCGGTCGGGGAGTTGGGGAGCATCCTAGGGGGTGATGATGCTCCCGAGGTGGTCTACCGGATTTGCCAACACCTTGCTGCCAATCGTTCCGATCAAATCAGGGTCAGATCGGGTGAGTCGTTTTTTGAGGATCGGTTCGCCGTTGTGAAATAGAGGAAGATCACGTGTTCGTATACCCAAAGAGATTTGACGTGATCGTTGTCGGTGCCGGACACGCCGGGGTTGAGGCGGCGTTGGCCGCCTCAAGGATGGGGGTGAACACCCTGATGCTTGCGATTAATCTGGACACCATCGGGCAGATGTCATGTAACCCGGCAATCGGAGGATTGGCGAAAGGGCATCTCGCCCGGGAAATCGATGCCATGGGAGGTGAAATGGGTCGGAACACTGATTTGACGGGGCTCCAGTTCCGGATGCTCAATACCAGCAAGGGACCGTCTGTTTGGGCACCGAGGGCTCAGTGCGACAAAAAGGCTTATCAGTTTCGACTGAAGTGGGTTTGCGAACAGCAAGACAATCTTACTCTCATTCAGGGCCAAGCCGCTCGAATCCTATTTAAAGGCAAAGAGGTCAGAGGCATTGAAACCAATCTAGGTGTCCACTACGAAGGATCGACGGTGGTGATCACGACCGGAACTTTTCTTCGAGGCTTGATGCACATTGGATCGGCTCAGGCAAAAGGAGGGCGGGCTGGCGAGTCTGCTGCGCTCGGTCTTTCCGATTCACTGGCGGAGCTTGGCCTTGAATTGGGCCGTCTCAAGACAGGCACCCCGCCCCGTCTCCTTCGGCGAAGCATTGATTTCACCCAGACCGAAGAACAACCTGGTGACGAGCCAGTTCCTTATTTCAGCTACTGGAGAGATGATTTGTTCCACGTGGAACATCCTTCGATGTCGCCGGAATCTGGAAATGATGACCCATCCCATTATCCGTCCGGATCGATTCTCGAGGAGATCGACGGCCAGTTGCCATGCTTTATCACCTCAACCACGGCCGCTACCAAATGTCTGGTTCAGGATAATCTCCACAAATCGCCGATGTATTCGGGAGAGATCGCCGGAACGGGGCCCCGCTACTGTCCCTCGATCGAGGATAAGATTGTGCGGTTTAGTGATAAGGAAACCCATCAGGTCTTTTTGGAGCCCGAGGGGATCAGGACGGATGAGTTTTATGTCAACGGGTTTTCGACCTGCTTGCCTTATGAGATTCAGATTGAGCTCATTAAGTCGATTCGGGGGTGCGAGAATGCGGAGATTCTCAGGCCCGCCTATGCCGTGGAGTATGATTTTGTTCATCCGACCCAGCTCCATCCCTCGCTCGAAACTCAGAGTTGCCACAACCTTTATCTGGCGGGACAGATCAACGGGACCTCCGGTTACGAGGAAGCAGGGGCTCAGGGCATTATCGCCGGAATCAACGCGGCCCTTCGAGTGAAGGCCAAGGAGCCGTTGATTCTTGGGAGAAACGAAGCTTACATTGGAGTGCTAATTGATGATCTAGTGACCAAAGGGACTTCGGAACCTTATCGAATGTTTACCTCCCGGGCTGAATACCGGCTCCTTCTTCGACAGGACAATGCGGATCTGAGGCTTTCCCAGAAGGCGCATGAGGTAGGACTTTTGGGTCAGGTCCGTTGGCAATCATTCCGGACCAAGCGGGACCAGATCAATCGCGAGATTGACCGTCTTCGGGAAACTAGAGAAGGGCGCGTGACTTTGGCCCAATTGCTCAAGCGGCCTGACGTTCACTATTCGGATCTGCCCTATCGTGACCTTTCACTGGCGAAAGAGGTTTTAGAGCAGGTTGAGATCGCCATCAAATACGAGGGATACATTTCTCGTCAGGAATTGGAGGTTGAGAAATTCAGAACCCTTGAAGAAAAGCAAATTCCAGATTGGATTGATTATTCGAAGATTAAAAGCATGCGTCTGGAGGCGCGTCAGAAACTTACCGAGATCCAACCTCGAACGTTGGGTCAAGCCGCTCGGATATCCGGGATCTCACCTTCGGATGTCAGTCTTTTGATGGTGCACATGAAAAGGGGTCCGGAGGGCCAGGAACCGGTCTCGGTTTGAGCCCTTCTGAGGATGGACTGGTATTGGAGCTTTTCCTTGGCGACCGCCACGTTCCACGTGGAACATCCTGGAGGGTTTTTAGATGGTGGTTTGTCCGTAAATATGTCTCAGAGTTTGATCCATTGAACTCGATTTAGTCACAAAGTCCATGATTCGATCATACACATTCTCCACCCAAGGTCGTCTGGACGGCGAGAATATCGAACCGTTCTTGATGCCAACCATCCTGGCTGATACTCAGCTTTTCCTTTGGGTGGACCTGGAGAATCCCGATGAAGGGGAGGTTCGGATGGTTCTCAATGATGTTTTCAAGTTTCATCCTCTCTCGATCGAGGATTGTGTTAAAGAAAGCTCCACTCCGAAGGTGGAGGAATACCTTCCTAAGGATGATGACTTGTTCTCTCCCTATGTTTTCCTTGTCATCCACGCCGTTGACTACAGCCGTAAGGACGGGGTGTTTGCGACGAGTGAATTGAATTTTTTCCTGGGTCGAAAGTTTCTCGTAACGTTCCATGACAAGCAGCTCCGCAGTATTGACCATACTCTAGATATTTGTGGAAAAAAGAAATGGGTGGCCAAGGCTCCCGACAGAGTCGCCCATCTTCTTCTCGATGCGTTGGTGGATAACTATCGGCCGGCGCTCGAGGAACTCGCTCTCGAAATCTCAGAGATTGAGGATCAGGTCCTTGAGCGAACCGAAAAGGCGACCCTCAACAAGATTATCCAGGTCAAGAAAGAGGTGTTTCACTTGCGGCAGATCATGGATCCCCAAAGGCAGGTCTTGTCTCGGTTGGCACGCGGAGAGTTTCAACTAATCCGTCCCAAGATGGTTCCATATTACCGGGATGTTTATGATGGCCTCTTCCGGATCTACGAGAGGGCTCAGACCTATACCGACTCGCTAACCGGGATTCTTCAGGTTTATTTGAATCTGTCATCGAACCAAACGGGTGAGGTGGTAAAGTTGTTGACGATGATCACCCTGATTACCACGCCGATGATGATGATCGGAACTTGGTATGGAATGAATTTCAGTTCGATGCCAGAGATATCCTCCGAGTGGGGTTACTTTGTGGTCGCTCTTGTGACCTTGATCTCTACGGCCAGTACCTACTGGTACTTCCGGAGGAAGAAGTGGCTCTGAAGGGGTGCAAGTCTGAGAAAAACTGATCTGAGTCAATGGGCAAGAAGAAATCCAGTTTTATCGAGAAGGCTTTGGGTCGGATCGATCGGCTCGATTCTGAGAGTATCCACGCCGTTGTCGGACGCCTTGCCCAGGAGCGCCAGTTTCTCGAGACCCTGTTTGATGCGATTCATGACGGAGTTGTGGTGGTTGATCAATTCGGAAACGTTCTTTACTTCAATCGAGCGGCGACTGATTTGATTGGGCTTCCTGAGGAAGGTGTTTTGGGAGAGGCGGTGACTCGCTTCATCCCGAGCCTTGATTGGGAGGCAATAATCGATCATGAAAACAGGGGACTTTCGGGATCATCGACCCAAGAGATTGAGATCAGTTACCCCAGGGAACGGTATATTGAAGTCGTATCGACCGCGATTGATGGAGATCAGGAAGGGGCAGCCGGCGTCGTTCTCCTCTTCCATGACGCGACCGAGAGCCGAAAGGAGACCTACGAAGCCATCGAAAGTGAACGGGTTCAGGCCCTGACTTTGTTGGCGGCCAGTGTCGCGCATGAAATCGGGAACCCCCTGCACGCGCTGCACATCCATCTTCAATTGATTGAACGGGAAGTCGCCAAACTGACCCAATCCGGCGATGCCAATTCCGAAATCGTTCTTGAGATTGAGGACGGCGCTCATCCCGGTGAAACCAACTCTGCGGAACGAACCAGTGTTCAGAAGCTTTCGGACTACTTGCGGGTGGCGAGAGGTGAGGTCAAACGCCTGGACCTCATCGTTCGAGAGTTTCTGCAGGCCATCCGTCCTGTGCCTCCCAAACTTGCGCTTGAGGATGTCAATGACGTGCTGGAACAAACCCTTGAGCTCATGCGACCTGAACTCGAGGATCGCGGTCTTGAGGTGATTGACGAACGTTGCGACAAACCGGCCAAGGCGCTCATCGACACTGATCAAATACAACAAGTATTAGTAAATCTTATAAAGAACGCAATGCAGGCGATGACCCGTGGTGGTCAATTGACGATTCGGACCAATGAGGAAGATGAGGGGATTTCGGTGGTCGTCGAGGACACTGGAACCGGGATTTCTCAGGATACCATTGAGAAGGTGTTCAAACCCTACTTTACCACCAAGAAGAAAGGAACCGGGTTGGGGTTGATGATTGTACATCGCATTATTAATGGCCATGGTGGTCGAATCCATGTTGAGTCGGGAAAGCAACGTGGTACGCGGTTTTATATTTGGCTGCCAAGGGAAGAATTGGGGCCCCGCCTGCTGACGACCGCTGATTAAAAGAGGGAGAGGAATCAACCATCAACAACCGTCTCTTGTGAAGACCGACAACAAGCCATTACTCTTGATCGTGGATGATGAGAAGACCCAACGCGAGGGACTTCGAGCGGTGCTTGAGGAGCATTATGACGTCTACCTGGCGGATGATGCGGAAGCGGCGATGAACCTATTGGAGGTCGAGCGCTTTGATGTGCTGTTGACCGACTATCGGATGCCGAAAGAAGACGGCTTGGCATTGATCGTCCGAGCCAAAAGCCTGGCCAAGCCGCCGGTTTGTATCCTCATGACGGCCTATGGCTCAGAAGATATCGCGGTTGAGGCGATGAAACACGGTGCCGATGATTATATCGGCAAGGGAGGCATGCTTCTCGAGGATTTGGAGAAGAAGATTGCCCGTGCGCTCAAAATCCAGACGCTGGAGGCGGAGAACACGGATCTCCGTCAGCGGCTCGACAAGCGATTTCGGCTTGAGAGTATCGTCGGGGAGTCCCCGGCGATGCAACGAGTCTTGGAGATCGTTCGCCAGGTGGCGCCATCGACGGCTAACGTGCTGATCACAGGAGAAAGCGGTACGGGTAAGGAACTGATTGCAAAAGCGATTCACCAACTCAGCCCCCGCGCTCAGAATGTTTTGGTGACGGTGAATTGTGCTGGCCTCTCACCCAACCTTTTGGAGAGCGAATTATTTGGGCACGAGAAAGGGGCTTTTACCGGGGCACACGAGCGTCGAGTGGGCCGATTTGAGCAAGCCAACGGAGGCAGTATTTTTTTGGACGAAATCGGGGAGATCGATGGAGCGACTCAGATCAAGCTGCTTCGGGTTCTTGGGGAAAGGACCTTTGAACGGGTGGGTTCGAATCGGACTTTAAAGACGGATGTGCGTTTGGTGGCGGCCACCAACAAAGATCTCAGGAAACTGGTCGAAGACGGAACCTTTCGGGAAGACCTGTATTATCGACTGAGGGTGGTTGAATTGGGGTTGCCTCCTCTGCGAGAACGCTCGACCGATATCCCGGCACTGGCGTTGAAGTTTCTTCAAGAATTCGCTCGTCAAAATGGAAAAATGGTGAAGGATTACACCTCCGAAGCCTTGGAGCTGATGATCCGTTTTGATTGGCCGGGGAATGTGCGTGAGCTTCGAGCAGCGGTCGAACACGCCGTTGTGTTTTCGTCGGGGAGGCAGATCGGGGTCAAAGACCTGCCGGTAGCCCTTCGATCGCTGGAAGGGGATTCGGGTGGAGATGAGGCGAGCATTGGAGGGCCCTTGTCGGTTGCCCTGAATGAAAAACAACTGATTGTCCAAGCACTGGTAAAAACCAACGGAAACAAAACGGAAGCGGCGGGATTATTGGGGATGAGTCGACGCACTTTGCATCGAAAAATCGCTAAGTGGGGGGTTTCGATCTAGGCTGGGATGAACACCGTTCAAGAAATAATTCATCGGTTTGAAGTCGGTGAGGGCCGTCGTTACATCCCGATAGCAGCCGGAATACTCCTTTTTGTTGCCGTGCTCGCAATTTACAATTTGCGGGAAGCCTCTGGCTTTGCCTCGGTTGAGGCCATGGACCAGAGTCAACTCGCGCGGAACATTTCCCAGGGGGAGGGGTTCTCGACCAATTTCATCCGGCCCCTCAGCATGGCCTTGCTGGCGGAGCAATCTAAGGATGAAATCGATGACCCGATGCGCCTCAAAACGGCCCATCCGGATTTGGCCAATGCCCCACTCTACCCCTATCTGCTCGCAGTGGTGATGAAAGTATTCCCTTTCCGGGATGAAATCCCTTCTATTCGATCAAAAAACTTTCGACGGTATCAACCCGAGATTCTCATCGGTTTGGTCAATCAAGGGTTTTTCATTGCCTGTGCCTTCCTGACATTCCTCCTCGCAAGGAGAATGTTCGATGACGCAGTCGCTTGGCTTTCCGTGATTGTGCTGCTGGGAAGCGATCTCTTGTGGCGATTCTCATTCTCCGGGTTGTCGACCAATATGGCCATGCTCATCACCTTAACCATTGTGATATTGCTGGCCCGTCTGGAACGAGGTCATCCCCGGCAAGATTATGAGGAGGCGGAGGACGACGAACGCCGTGAGCGGAGTCCCGCCTACTACGGGCTGGTGGCGGGGCTGGTCGGGCTGTTGCTTGGGGCGCTTATGCTGACCCGCTATTCTCTGGGATGGCTCGTCGTGCCGACCCTCTTATTCTACCTTTTCTTCCTTCCGGGACGGCGCCTGGTTTGCCTCGGCGTCACACTGGTTGCTGGCTTGGTGGTTGTAAGCCCCTGGCTTTGGCGGAATCAACAACTGAGTGGAAATTTCTTCGGAACAGCGGGATACGCCGCCTATCATGAAACGAGTCAGTTCCCGAGGAACGAGTTGGAGCGGCATCTTCAGGCCGATTTCGGCTCCCCGTCGCTGCGGGACGGAATCCGCAAACTTTTGAGGAATTCGGCGGAGATCGCCGAGAATCAGATTCCATTCATCGGGGGAAGTTGGCTGAGTTGCTTGTTTCTTGCCGGCCTCCTCGTGCCCTTCACGAACAAATCTCTCAATCGAATGCGAATTTTCGTTGTACTCGCGATTGTTGTTTTGGCGATCATCCAGGCCGTTAGCCGCAGCTATCTATCGGATTATTCGCCGGTGATTAATAGCCAGAATCTTTTGGTCGTCTTGACGCCCCTGGTGTTCATCTTTGGGGTGGGCCTCTTTTTCCTATTGCTCGACCAACTCAATCTGAATTTTGCCGGCGCGCAATTCTATATGTGCCTGCTGGTAGGTGGCTTGGCCTGCCTGACGCTGCTTTTCCGTGTTCTTCCGCCCCGAGAAAGTCCTGTTGCCTACCCCCCTTACAGTCCTCCCCTGATCCAAAGGGTGGGTAACTGGTTTGAATCGGATGAGTTACTCATGAGTGACATGCCCTGGGCGGTGGCTTGGTATGGCGATAAGAAATGCCTCTGGTTGACTCGAAACCTAGAGCCGGACTTTTACACCATCAACGATCAGCACAAGCCAATCAACGGTCTTTATCTGACGCCCATCACCACCGATGGAAAATTTGTTTCCGAAATGATTCGGAGCTCAAGCTGGGCATGGGGTCGATTGCACATGGACATCACTTTGAGAAAAAACCTGCCCAAGGGCTTCCCCCTCCTCCATGTGGATGACGGATTTATGCCCGATCAGCTCATTCTGACCGATTGGCCCCGATGGAATTCGGGCGGCCAATGACATACCGGCAATTGCCTAGTGTCCAATGATTTCTGTTTGACAAGGCCAAGCTCGGACACTAAAAACAACTGACGTATCAGAAAGAGCTCAACTCGGGACACTCGTATTAACAGGATTTTTTTGTACGGTATGAAAAAACTTATTGCTTCCGCCGGTATTGCTGCGGTCGGTGCAGCCAGTATTCAGGCTGCTCCTCAAGTCGGTCTGAGCCCGAATCAGTCGACCAAGCCGTGGAGCATCTCGGCTTCTCTGAGGGGTTTCTATGATGACAACATCACGACGGTTCCAAATGCCATCAAGGAAGAGAGTTTCGGGATCTCGGTAAGTCCTTCGATCAACTACAATGCCGTCCGTGAGCAAACCACCGTCGGGTTGGGATACACCTTCGGGCTGCGGTGGTTTGAAAATCGTGTTCCGGACAGCACGGACGAATCCCATGAGGTTGCCGCCCAGTTGACGCATCGGGTTTCTCCTGATCTCTCTTTCGACATTTCTGATACCTTTCGCGTCGCCCAGGAGCCAACCATTGCCAACGGAGCTCGCACCCGCGTGATTCGGGGTGAGCAGGACTACCTTCAGAACGACGCGGCTGCCGGAGTCAAAAAAGCTATCAATGAGCGGTTGTCTGCCTATGCCCAATATGCCAACCGCGTGGTCGATTTTGATGATCCGGGTTTCTCCGGTCTCTTGGATCGAGTTGAACACACTCCGCTGTTGCACTTGTTGTCTCAAGTCAATGCAAACACGGTGGGGATGATCGGGTATCGCTTCAAGGCCGTTCGCTACACGGCGGAGGAAATCATCGTTGGAAGTGGGATTGATCCTAACATCCGTGATTCCAATTCTCACTACGCCTATGTCGGATTGGATCATGCCTTTACCCCGACCTTACAAGGATCGGCCCGGCTGGGTGCGCAGTTTACCGATTTCTCAAACGCACCGCTGGGCGTGAGCGACGATGTGACCAATCCGTTTGCCGATGCGAATTTAAGCTATGCTTATGCGGAAGGCGGTAACTTTCGACTTGGCGTCAAGCATGAGCGGAATCGGAATGACTTGGCCTTCGCAGGGGCGAGTTCCCTGATCCTTGACCAGGAGCAAACTGTGGTTTACTCGCAGATCAATCATCAGCTCACGGCTAAATTGAATGCGTCGCTCCAGGCCACCTATCTGAACGGAACCTACGAAGGAGGCGGTCCGGGGATTGATGGAGCCGACGATCAGTACTGGGCATTCGGGCTTAACCTGGCCTACACGATCAATCAGTTCTTGGCGGCAGAGGCCGGTTACAACTTTGATGATTATGACTCCGGAGTGCTGGCTGGCTTCCGGAATTACGACCGAAATCGCGTTTACATCGGGCTCCGAGCGAGCTATTAATACCGGCAGCGGTTCAACACAGTGTTAGGGAGGCTAGAACCTACATTCTGGCCTCCTTTTTTTTGACGACATGCAACAGAGTAATACTCCGAAGAAGGCGCAGGATTCCAAGCTGCACTTTCTCGACTACTGGCGGATCATACGAATCCGCAAGACAGTTATCCTTGCCGTCTTCCTGCTGGTCGTTCTGACGACGACAGTCGTCACCCTTCTTCTCAAACCGACCTATGCGAGCACGGTGAGAATTGCGATTGAGAAGGATAGCTCCGACATCGCACCACTATTGGGGATTCAGTCGTCGATGCAGTACGACCCCTACTTCATTCAGACCGAATTCGAAAAAATCCAATCCAAAAAGGTGCTTCATAAGGTCATCAATGTACTGGGCCTCAACAAGACCTGGGCCGAGCGTTACAACACGGATGTCCTGACCACGAACGAGACTTACATGTACCTCCAGAGGTTGATTGAGGTGAATCAGTTTCGAAACACAAGCATCATCGAAATCACCGCCTACAGCGAGAGTCGAGATGAGGCGGCCGATATCGCCAATGCCATTGCCGAGCAGTACCAGGAAGTTCGGGTTGAAAACCAGAGTCTGATGTCCCAGAAGGGAATCAAAGCGTTGGAAGAGCAGTTCGAGGAGCAGAACAATAAAGTCAAGTCGGTGCAGAAGGAGGTCGATGATCTGCGTGAAGAATATGGAATCGCCGACTTGTACAGTGCGGAGGGAAGTGGGCTGGCTGCTACGATAGAACCGCAGACAGTGTTGAAACTAGAGAACGAACGGACGACTTCCCAGGCCTCGTTCGTTCGCTACAAGACCCTCTTTGACAGCCTCTCCAAACTTCCTCGGGACGAACTTCGAAAGGCGGCACTGACAGCGGTGCCGAACGACATGCAACTCTCCAGGCTCTTTGCGGAATACGATCTCACCTCGCAGAAAATTGCGATGAACCAATCGGTCTACGGTCCAGAGCATACGGAGATGCAGCAGTTGCTGGATTTGAAGAAGACTTTGAACGAGCAGATAGAGGCCAAACTAGATGGCATCTTGATTGGGTTGCAAACTCAGCTTCAAGCAGCTGAGGGCCAAGTGGAACGGCTCGGCGCAGAGGTGGACGCCGCTAAGACCCAAGACTCCGCCAGTACGAGGGAATACCGACCCTACTACCTTGCGAAACGCAAATTGGAAAATCTGCAGAAAATTAGGGATATGATCCTGGTTCGAATGCTGCAGGAGACGGTGGATGCCAGTCTTCCCAAGTCTTCGATCGTCGAAATCTACGACCCGGCGGAGCCGTCCAGGAAGCCCGTGCGTCCTAATATTGGCCTTAATGTGGCGCTTGGAATCCTGGTGGGCTTGGTCGTCGGTGTCGGTCTCGCATTCTTCATTGAGTATCTCGACACCAGTGTCAAGACCATCGACGATGTGGAACAAGCGCTGGGGGCTCCGGTGCTGGGGGTCATTCCTCAAAATGTGGGTTCGCTTCTCGAGGAGGGGCCTGATAGTCCTCATGCGGAAGCCTACCGGGTCCTGAGGACTAATGTGTTGTTCTCCCGAAAGTCTGATGAAGCCACGACAATGACGGTGGTTAGTGGCGGAGCCGGTGAGGGGAAATCAACCACGATTTTTAATCTCTCCGCCATCTTCGCGCAGCAAAACAACAAGGTGCTCGTGGTTGATTCGGATCTGCGACGTCCCAGTCTTCACAAGATTGTGGGGGTCTCCAACTCGAAGGGACTGACGGACGTGTTGATGAATCAGACTCAGCTGGAGGATGTGATTCAGACGACAAGCATGCCGTCCCTAGATTTCCTTCCCTCCGGCAAGCTGCCGAGCAGCTCGATGGGGATTTTGAACTCAAACCAAATGAAGAGGTTCGTTCAGGAGGTGAAGAGCCGTTACGATTATGTGTTCTTCGATTCTCCTCCCATCATGGGGGTGAGTGACGCCTCGATCCTGGCGAGTGAGGTCGACATGGCCGTCCTAGTGATTCAATACCGAAAGTATCCTCAGGCCATGACCGTGCGAGCAAAACAGATGGTCGAAAAGGTTGGAGGAAACCTGCTCGGGGTGGTCCTGAACAACATCAATATCTCTCAGGATTCCTACTACTACTACTACAGCGGATACTACTACGACTACTATTCGAAGTCGGACGATTCCAAGGGACTGTCCCGGAGCACGGGGAAGAACGGAGAGGCTAAGAAGGCCGAACCGTCAGGTCGACAAGACTTGGACCTCAAGAAGAAATACTGATCGGCATTGGGGGGGGAGTGGACGTGTTTGTTGAACGACAGATGAAGCGAAGTTTGAAGAATGGTTTTCCCTGGGGCGTTTACGCTCTCCTGGCCCTTTTCCTGACCTTGTTGATTTCAGGGTGCGGCGGCGGTGGAGTGCGGACGGTGTCGCCGGAAACGCCGACCGCTCCGGTCGGAAGAGCCAATCCTGATATCCTGACGGAGGGTGACCGGATCGTGATCACCTACTCAGGGATTCCAGTGCCGCCGGTGCCTCATGCCGAACAGATTCGTCAGGATGGAACGGTTCAACCGCCATTCTTGACCGAGCCCGTACAAGCGGCCGGCTTGACGACGGGTGAATTCCGACAACGCTTGATGGCGCTCTATGTCCCGAGTATTTTCACCCGGATCTCCCTGACGGTGAAAGCCGAGGAGCGCTACATCACGATTGACGGTGAAGTGAATGCCCCCGGTCTTTATCCTTACATTGGGACGATGACTGTGTTGGATGGGATCGCTTCGGCGCGGGGTCTCAACAATTTCGCTAACAAGAAGCGGATCCGGGTAACCCGGGCCGATGGTACGAGCATGATCTTCAACTACAACAAAGCCCAGGAGGATCCGAAGCATGATCTGCCTCTTTATCCTGGTGATCTGATCAATGCTCCAAGGCGTCTTTACTGATGTTTCGTCTCTCGGTCGTTGAGGGGCGGCAGAGGGGGCGTCACGAGGATCTCAAGCGGTTTCCCTTCGTGATCGGCAAGAATCCGGATGCCCAACTTCAACTCCGGGATCCCGGGGTGTGGGAGGATCACCTTGTTGTCGAACTCCTGGCGAAGGGGGGACCTACTGCGAGGCGTCTCGGGGAAGGGGTCGTCAGCGTCAATTCTGAGCCGGTTGATTCAACAAAACTCCGCAATGGCGATCTCATTTCCTTGGGCGCGGCCGTGCTCAGGTTTTCGGCGGTTCCAGCTCCGAGAAAAGCCCTCATGGTCCAAAACGCGGCGGCGTGGTTTCTGGTTGGAGCCATCGCGTTGATGGAACTGGCCCTCCTGGTTTTCCTCCTCAACACCTAGACGGAATGCCCGAGGCACCGGGCATCGGTGCGATCGGGAATCCCGGAGGGAATGGGTCTCAGGAACTGGCGCTGGTGTAGCGAGCGACCGCGTAACGCCATCCCAGTTCAGACATCAGGTAGCACCCGATCCCCATGAGCAGGAGGGAGGCGATTTCCCAAGGTGATGAAAGTTTGTTTGCCAACAGTTTAACGGGAACGTTTGAAACGAGCAGCATGGGGATGCCGAAGGTGAAAACGATCCGGAAGAGACCCTGGAACGCGCTATCGGGGAGACGGGCGATATTGAAGAGATTGTAGTAGCCCCAGACAAAGCCTTGCGCCTTGACCGACACGAAACTGATGCAGGCGAGAAGGAACATGAGGGCGTAATGAATGAGCATCCCGACGATTGCCAGAATAGCAAATCCAACGCATTGGATGATGCTGGGAACAAGTTCCAACTGATGACAGGCATATCCCATCACAGCCAATCCGCTTGCGGCTCCAACAAATGAGCCGAGATCGACGGTTCGCAGGGAGATGAGAAATCGGGAATTGACCGGAAGCAGAAGCATGAAGTCAAGCCGCCCGGTGCGCACATGCTCGGAAAGTCCGACGATATTGTTGAGGAAGATTGCATGAACCAATTGCTGAATGAACTGACTGGCTCCAGTCAGTAAAACCACCTCCCATTTGGACCAAGTGGCGATGCGATCGGTGTGGGAATAAATCACGGCAACAAAGGTCAATTGAAGACCGAACCACATCAGCTCCACGACGATCCAAAGGACGAAATTCAACTTGAACTGCATGTCGCGCATGACCGAATTTTGCCAGAGCGCGGCGTAAATCGTCAGATACCGACGCCAAGGGCGCTCGGCGCGTGGAGGACGCTTTGAGAGGGTTTCGGGGTTGCGGGCCTTTGGATTCATGAGTCTGTCCTAACCCCCAACCGCTCCGTATTTGCGGATGCCACGGCTCCAAACCCATTGAGCTACGAGGAAGGCGATCAGCACCCAGAACCCTTGGATGCCAAGCCCCGTCCAGAGCAGTTGCCCGGTGGTCCGTTCGAGAAAGATACTGACCGGGAAGTAAAGGAGATAGGGAAAGGGCGTATAGATTAGCGCAGCGGTGATCCATGGGGGAAGGATGTCGAGCGGAAAAAGATGTCCCCCTGCGACGTATTCGAGGGCGAAGAGGATGAAGACAAAGGTGTCAATCTCGAGGATCCAAAAGGCGAGCAGGGCCATCGTGTAGGAAAGGAAAAACTGAAGAAGTGCGGTGAGGAACAGAGAGAGGGCGAAACAAAGATAGATCAGTGGATCTGATGGAACCTGGAGTGAACCTGAATAATAGAGGATAAAGCCTCCCAGCGGGAGCAGGCAGGTCACCAGATAAACAAGGCGACCAGCCCCATAGAGGACGAGGCGGTAGGCGAGGTAATTGATCGGTTTGAGAAGGAATTGACTGATCAATCCGTCTCGAATTTCAGCCGCAATCTGCCAATCATCCTCGTTCACGGCCGTCAGGGCGTCGACGATACTGACCACAAGATAATAGGAAATCATTTGCGCCAATCCGTAACCCGCGACCTCGGCACCGTCATGTTTGCCGGCGTAGATGGTTCGCCAAAGAAAAATCGTTGCCGCCAGAGGAATCAGATTAAAGGCAGCGCGAAAGAAGAAGTTGAGTCGATAGGCCAGGGTGTTTTGAATGCCGACATTGAGGACCTGAAGGTATTTCTTCACGAGCGGAGTCAGACCATCTGATGACAGATGTAATCGGCGTCGAAGACTTCGTGGTGCCCGACCTGGCGGAGTTCGTGAATGAAGCGTGCGATGCCTCTCTTTTCTGCGTCACCGAGCTCGTAGTGAATATTCTCGGTAAGATATTGTTGTCGAAATGAGGCGTCAAACTCTGGGTAGTTGGCGATGATGTGGTCGATTTCGCCCGTTCCACGGTCTTTTGCCTCACGGAGTTTTTCGACGAGGCGAGCATCGGAGAGATCGTGCCGTAGGACCCATACGGCGTAGACGAAGGGAAGCTGCATTTCCTGATCCCAGGCCTCACCGAGATCCCAGATCTCGTGGTCCTGGTTTTCTGATCGAAACTGGATCGCTGGGTTTCCAATGAGCAGGACATTCGCATGTTTCGAGGCCTCCTCATAGGATTCCAGAAGCTTCCAATTGACTTCAATCCCGCGTCGACGGAGAAGGACCCGGAGAAGATTGACACTGGTGAGGGAAGCCGGATCGCAGTGAATCTCGGTTAAATCCTCAAGGGGCATCGAGTGCGCCAGGAACACACTTCCCACCGGGCCCCGGGAGCACACTCCGATTCCGTCCAGGATGCGATATCCGGGATTGAAGAGAGCCTCGGTAATGCTCAGGAGGGCGACATCCAGCTTTCCGTCTCGAATCGCGGCTCCTAATTGGCTGGGCGGAAGAAAGACGATCTCATCCTCGAGTCCCCGGGTCAGCGGCGCGGCATTGAGATAGGGCACGGAACCGATGCGAATTCTCGAAGGAAGGTCCTTAGCGGAGGTGGTTGTCATAAATGGCTCAAACGAAAGGGACGGTCTCGTTCGAACTAGCCTGCTGTGGGAGCCGCCCGTTGAGCCGGCGATGGGTCATCTCCCGACTGCCAAAGGGGTTCGTAGAAGGTGTTCCGCTGCACCGGTGTCCGGCCTGCCTCCCGAATGGCCTTAATCATGGCCTCGCGGGTTTGTTCTTGGGGCGATTTGGCTCCCGCCATATGAAAAATGTGTTCCTCGATAATGGTGCCGTGCAAGTCGTCGGCACCGTAGTTCAGGGCAACCTGGGCCAGGCCCAATCCCAAGCCCACCCAATACGCCGTGATGTGATCAATGTTGTCGAGGTAGATTCGGCTTACGGCAATGGTCTTGAGGGAATCAGCCCCCGTCGGCGGGCAGCTGACTGGAATCCCATTGGACTCCGGTTGGTAGGCCAGAGGAACGAAGCCGGTGAAGCCGCCGGTTTCGTCCTGAAGGATTCGGAGTTTTCGAAGGTGATCGACCCGGTCTTCCGGTGTTTCCACGTGGCCGTAGAGCATGGTGCAGGTGCTTCGTCCCCCAAGGCCGTGCCAGATCCGGTGAACCTCCAAATACTCCTCCGCCGATTCCTTTCCTCGGGCGATTTGTTGACGAACCGCCTTACGAAAGATCTCCGCGCCACCTCCAGTCAGAGAGGACAGGCCAGCCTCCTTCAACGCCGAGAGGGTGGAGCGAACCGATTGCTTCGCTAGCCAGGAGAGATGAAGGATTTCGATGGCGGTAAAGCATTTGAGCTCCAGCTTGGGATCGAGTGATTTGAGCGACTGAACCATGTCGAGGTAGTAGTCGAAGGGAAGGGATGGGTGGAGTCCCCCGACGATGTGAAGCTCTGTGATGCCGAGATTGAGTGCTTCCCTGGCCTTGGTGAGGATTTGATCGCGGCTCAATTGAAATCCGTCATCGTCTCGTTTCTTACGGGCAAAGGAGCAGAACTGGCAGCTCAGGATACAGTAATTCGAATAGTTAATGTAGCGATTGACGATGAAGCTCGCCCGGTTGCCGTTCTTTCGTCGGTTGACCTCGTTGGCGATCAACCCGATCGCATTGAGATCGTCGCTCCGGAAGAGCCGAAGGGCGTCGCATTCGTCTATGCGGATCCCCGCCGATACCTTCTCATGGAGGTCGGCGAGCTTGCTGTTGGCAATGAGTGGGTTCATGCCCTGATTCGAAACATCGGGAACAGGATCTCTACGGTGGTCACCACGAAAAACACAATGCTGATCAGGGCATTCAATCGGAAAAAGGCAAAGTTAATCCACTTCAGGCTCCGTTTCCTGGCGAGCCAATGCTCAAGGAGTAGGCAGATCGCCATCACCACCATGCCTCCAAAGTAAGCGAGTCGAAATCCCAGTATCAAGCCAAAGGAGGCCAGTAGGAGCCACATGATGAAATGAGAAATAAAGGCGGCCTGGAGTGAGTTCTTGATTCCCCAGCGGACGATGATCGAGTGAAGCCCTTGTGAACGGTCGAACTCATAGTCCTGGGTTGCGTAAATGATATCGAACCCGATCAGCCAGAAGACCACTGCAGTGCTCAAGATCACCGGGGCCAGAGCCAGCGAGCCTGTCACGGCCAGCCAGGCTCCCAGCGGGGCGAGACCAAGGGCGACACCAAGATAGACATGGGTGAAATCGGTGAACCGCTTGGTGAGCGAGTAGAAGCAGACGAACGGGAGCGCGAGAAATGACAGACCGAAACAAGTGGGATTGATGAACCAGCAGGTGAGGATGAAACCCAGGCCGCTGAAGCCGCAGAGGGCCCAGGCGCTTCGAAGCGAGACCTTTCCGGTCACAAGATGGCGATTCATGGTACGAGGGTTCAATTGATCAAAACGTCGATCGACGATTCGATTGAAGGTCATGGCGCAGGTCCGAGCCGTCACCAGGGCGAGCAGGATGAGAAGGAAGGGACGCCAACCGGGCCAGCCCTGGGTTGGTTTCGCCGCAACGACCATGGAGGAAAGCGCGAAGGGCAGGGCAAAGACCGTGTGGGAGAACTTGATCATTTCTCCCCAATGGCGAAGGGTCCTGGCAGCTTGTAAAAGCATCAGGGCGCTACACTGGTGCCCGGGTCATGGCTCTGACAAGGGCATTCTGTCATTGGGTTCAGATTCTTCGAGGGACGACTCACTCCTGCTCCTCTTGCCACCGGCGGACGAGGTTTTGTTGGATCCCCATGTGATCGAGCACCCGAGCCACCACCGTGTCGACCAATTCGGGAATCGTCTGCGGGCGGGTGTAGAATGAGGGATTGGCGGGGACGATGATGGCCCCGGCCTGGAGGAGGAGGTCGAAGTTACGCACGTGGACGAGGCTTAATGGTGTCTCCCTGGGCACCAGAATGAGGGTCTTTCTCTCCTTGAGCATGACATCAGCCGCCCGGAGGAGCAGATCACTGCTCAATCCATGGGCGATTCGACCAAGGGTACCCATGGTGCAAGGGATCACCACCATGACATCAAACGGATTGGATCCGCTGGCGAAGGGAGCATTCATGCTCTTGAGGCTGTGTTGTTGGATCTGGGGATCCAGGGAGAGGCCCGCTTCCAGTTCCTCCGCGATGACCTGGCGGGCATAATTGCTTTGCAGCAGATGCACCTCGTGACGATCACAGGGGAGATGGTGGAGCAATCTCTGGGCATAGATGGCTCCACTGGCTCCGGTGATGGCAACAACAATTCTCAAAGCTCAAATCGATGGGGCGCGGGGACCAGCCCATGCGAGGAATATGAACGGTCGGGAAACCGAGTGCAAGTTTCGGGCGGTGACGGAGGGACCAAGAGGGTAGATTTCAACGAAACCAGGCTTGGAAAACCGAGTGTGAGGAGAGCCGCTCTCTTGGTGGACGGCTTAGGGCCGGTAGGGTTGGATCTTGAACCGCTTGGCATTGTAGATCCCGTCGGGGATCACCCGAGGGAGTTTGTATTCTGGATTCGTCATGATCGCGTAAACCGTGGGATCCTTTTGTTCCACTTTCTCCCGAGTGTTCAATCGCCATTCCTCGCCGATTTGTTCCAACCGGCCCGGGAAATCCTGCGCACCCAGAATCGATGTCAATGCCCAGTAGATGTATTCACTATTCTGGCAATCGTAATCACAGGTTTCGTCATTGTAGGTGTACCAGGCGTCAGCCGGGTATTGCTTTGGAACCTTGAAAAAGCGCCCTCCGCGAGCGCGGTCCATGGCGTCGGCGATTTTGGACCCGGGCTTCCGGCTGAAAACGGCGGGATAGGCCCCGGCCCAGCCGACATCCGACACCATGTGTAGGACTTCTTCCAGGGACGCATCGAAACGACCTGCGGCTTCAGCGTTGGGGATGGTTTCCTCGCCGTAAAGTGTTTGGCCCCTGGGAGTGGGTCCCGCCGTTCTCTCCTCGTCCCTACTTCTCATGACGATCGCACCTCGCCGCTTGACCAAGGCCTTCATGATCTCGGGATTATCGGGTTCCCCATCTTCGTCGTTATCCAGATACTCCGCCAAAACATTGGCGGCATGAATCAGTTTATCGTCGGGGGTCGTGCTCGTTGCATACACAAACAATCCAAATACCTCGACCTTCTTGGTGTAAAAGACCTTGTTTCCCGAGGGATCGGTTGAGACGCAAGCCGTCATGGCCATCAGCGCCAGAGCGCCGGCCGTCCACGCGATGGATAACGCAATGAATTTCATGTCATGTCTTGACTGGGGCACCCCGAGCCTGGTGGGCGACGGTCCCCAGAGAGTCCCTTACCTGTTGTTTCAGGGCGGCGCCCCAGGACTCTCCTTTCGCCACTCGATGATCCCCTATGATGTCCCCGGACAAGTGCTTGGCCCCTTTCATGGGCTTCGAGCGTTCGCCTTCTTAGAAGGCAGACCAGGTTAATCACCTGGACCTCAGGACCCTGAGGAGGCTGCCACAAACGAACCGACAAGAAAGGGTATTCGATGAAAATGAAATTAGCGATCTCAGTGTCCTTCCTTTTCGGGTTGTCGGTATCGATGGCCGACCGTCATTAGTTTCAATTCGGCGAAACGGGCGATTGTTAACCATTACCACACGGCATCTGGAGATCAGATTACCAGTCAACTGATCAGCGCTTGGGACAAGAAACTACTTTGGGAGCGAGGCGGCGACACGCCCTCGGGTCGGGTCTACGAGCGATGCCTGTTTGATTATTCTGTCGAGGGTCAGTGCACGCATAAGATCCTGGAAAGGACCTTGAATGGTGTGTCCCAGGAGCGGATTCCAGATATTGTGCTCAAGAAAGTTTCTGATTGAACATCGAGCCTCCTCCCTAAGGCCCCAAAGGGCTTCCTCGACGGAAGCCCTTTTCGTATCAGGCGAGCTGTTGGCCGGATCGGCATGGTCGCCGACTTCAGCCAAATGGGCGATCATCGACTTCCAGGCCTGAATCCCA
>DEAY01000399.1 GCA_002348345.1 Verrucomicrobia bacterium UBA2970 | reverse complement strand
ACATAATCAGCGTGTCCTGGACAGTCAACGTGGGCATAATGTCGTTGATCCGACTCATACTCGACATGGGAGACAGCAATCGTCACGGTTTTCGAATCATCACGAACGGTCCCACCTTTGGTAATATCTGAGTAGGAAATCTCCTGAGCGAGCCCTTTTCGAGCTTGGACCGCCACAATTGCGGCTGTCAATGTCGACTTCCCGTGATCAACGTGACCGATCGTTCCAACATTTACGTGAGGCTTAGTCCTCTGAAACGCTTCTTTTGCCATGCGATATTATGTTCTGATTGCTACAAGTTACTCAGTATGAGACACTAACACTTTAATGGAGCCCATGACCAGGATCGAACTGGTGACCTCATCCTTACCAAGGATGTGCTCTACCGACTGAGCTACATGGGCTTCCAAAAAACCAATCGGCGCCTACCCACAAGACGAAAATAAGCCCAGATCCCCGAATCTCTCACCGTTGAACAACAAAATGAGCTCCGGGGGTCAATGGCATTTTCTCCGTTTAGACCCTAAAAACGAGCGGGAGATTATGAGGACCACATAATGCTGTCAATGGTTTTCAAGAAAATTTAATCGACTACCAGAGACCCCCCAAATCAGCACGCAACGAGAGATTTCCTCTCCAACGATTCAGTGAGGATTCAACCTGATTGACAGGCTGGGCTAGAGGGCCCGAATCAACGGTTGGTCCGTTGCCCCGAGCGCCCCCTCCACGTAGGCGGGCAAATCCGAAAGTAAGCGCCCGCCAATCTCAGCCGCAATCGAGGCTTCAAGGACGCCACGGTGGACCGCCGAATCGATGAAGCCCTGGAGGATCTGCCGGGTGTAATTGGCCAGTCCCTGTCGCAGGGGAATCGAAAAAGCCCCCAAAACGACACCGTAAACGACCGGGTGCCAGCCAAACGCCTCCCCCGTCCGAACCGCCTCGCAGTATCTCCAAACGACCCGATGATCCCTCATGCCTCTCATTGATCGGGCATGGCACTGACCGATCCACCGACTCTGCTCTCCAAAAATCTCCATTTCACGGCGTTGAGCAAAGCTTTGATCCAAATCCAAAAGCTCACGGAATCTCCCCTCTCGAACCAAAGTCGTCGCCGCCGAAACCGCAGGCAACTCGAACGGCACCAGGAATTGGTCCCGATACTCGGTCAGAAACCGACTCAACGACGTGTCGTCGGTCACATCCTTCAGACAAAGTCCACCAAAACCTATCGTTGCGGCCTCGATTCGCGATTCATTGAGCCCAACCCGCTCAGCCAGCCCTTCGAGATCCCCCAAAAAGGCCTCAAGCGATGCCTTGCTCTGTGCGATTGACGTCTTGCTGTCATTTAAACCCATACCTTGCACTACCCCCATCCATCGTGATTCCCCCAAGAGACTCAACCCCCATATCAGCTTTAAAACACACTATAAAAACGGCGCTGTCCCGCCAATCGGAAAACAACTGACTCTCAGGCCCACGGCCTCGGCTCAGGTCGTCAATCCCAATGCGATCACCCCGATGACGGCGACCGTCCCACCGATCACCGCTCGATAGCCGGGCCGATCCCCCTCCATCCACCGTGAAAGAGGCATGACCATCAGCGGAGCCGTCGCCACGATGGGTAGGACAACGCCACTCTTCGCCCCCTCAAGCGCCCACTGATAACATGCGACGCCTAGCGTCGGCCCCGAAATCCCGGTTATCAGAATCCACGGCACGGCCCCCGCCGGAGGCCGAATGAAGCCTCCCTCAGTCTGGGTTCTGCCCGATCGAGGGTTTGATCGGGAAACCGTCCAAGCATACGTGATGATCCCAATTAACAGCCCCCCTAGCACCCGTTGGTAGGCGATCGTCATCCCATCAAAATTCGCCCCCGATTCAGCATTCATGGCATAACCAACCCGACTCATCACGGCACCCAGCCCCTGGCCTGCAGCTGCCAGAAGGCCGAATCCCATGCCCCAGACGAGATCACGCCGCCCAATGTGTGGATTCTCCGCAGGGGCAAGCGCGAGGACGACTCCGAGGAGAATCGTCGCACTCGCCAGAATTTCACCCAAGGACAAGGCATTTCCAAGATAGATCCATTCACCGAGAGCTGCTAGAGGGGCCGCCCCACAATGCACCAGTAAGAGCGTCAACCGCGACCCCAGCCGAGGATAGGCCAAATACAGTGCCACATCGCCGACACCAAAACCGATCACTCCACTGATAAAGAAGACGAGGAAGGCTCGCCCTCCCAACCCGCCGCCAAATCCATGAGCCCAAATCGCGAGAAGGGTGGTGGCGAAGACCAGGCGCCAAAAATTAGCCTCGAGGCTCCCGGCAAGCCGGGTCGCCCGATTGGCGGACACCGCCGAAAAGCAAAAAAGTATCGTGGCAAAAAACGCCGGAATCATTGAACCACTCTCTTAACCTGTGACTGAATAACGGGAGACCATTCCCGTCAAGGGCATCAGTCTCACCGAGAACGATCCCCCATCCAAGCCCCAAGGACGCGAATCGGAAGCTCTGAAAACGATCAATCATTCCCGCCATAAGAATTCACCAATTCGCCCTCGGACCGTCATCGCTTTATCAACTAAAAAAGTTGACGATAAACATTATAGCCGACTTGAATCGTGCCCGGATGGAGTCAATTCAGGGTGTTTGGTGTTTTTCGGCCGTGTTTTCCTCGAATTCCGCGCTTGAGAATCGACGCCAAACCCGTGATGATCCTCTGCCTTCGAGGGCTCTCGATTTTCAAAAGGTGTGGTCTTGAGTTAATGTAAACACGTCACCGAAGACAGTGTTGGTGAGATTCCTCGAAAAAAGACAAAAATAGATCTTTATGGCCGATTCAGCTGCAACGACGACTAACGCCGCAACCGGTTCAGGCGAACCCAGCGCGGCTGATCAACCGAAGTATCCAGGGGTCCGGGTCACTTGTAACGGCAACCAACTGGTCACCGAACATGTCGAAACCCGAATCACCGATGGAGGGGTCTTCTACCCCATCACCCCATCCACAGAAGGCGGGGAGATTTATCAGCAATCGTTCGCCCAGGGACAACTCAATGTCTTCGGCGACCAAAAAATCGCGATCGAGTGTGAAGGGGAACACGCGGCACAAGGGGGTGCGACGGCCTACTCGGTCGCGGGCCGCCGAACGGTTAATTTCACCTCCGGCCAAGGCATTGTCTACGCCATGGAGCAATACTACCATGCTCCAGGAAAGTGTTCCACCATGGTGCTTGAAATTGGCGCACGCGCCCTCACCAAGCATGCCCTGAATGTCCACTGTGGCCACGATGACTTCAATGCGGCCCTTGATACCGGATGGACCATGCTGATGTCCAAAGGTGCGCAGCAAGCCGCCGACCAAGCCATCATTCTTCGCAAGGTCAACGAGCTCTCGCTGAATCCTGGCATGAATATCCAGGACGGAATGCTGACGACTCATTCTGAGCGAACCTATTACGCACCGGAGGCGGAGCTTCTTCGCGAGTTTCTCGGGGCCCCTGGAGACCAGATTGACTGCCCAACCGAGGCCCAACGGGAACTCTTTGGCCCCACCCGGCGTCGAGTCCCCGAAATGATGGATCTCAAGAATCCGATTCTTCTCGGTCCCGTCCAAAACCAGGAGCATCATTTCAATGGCATCGTTGCCCGACGCAATCACTTCAACGAACCGATTCTGAGATTCCTCGAAGAGGCTTACGAAGAATTTGGTCGTTTGACCGGACGACACTACGGGCTGGTCTCAGGCTACAAGACCGACGATGCCGACACCCTCTTCATCTCCCTCGGGTGCGCGGCAGAAAACATTGACGAAGCGGTCGATTATCTCCGGGAAACGCGTGACGCCAAGGTCGGTTCGCTGCATGTCAACGTTCTGAGGCCTTTCCCTGAGAACGCCGTCATCGACGCCATTCGAGGCAAGAAGAATATCATTGTGCTCGAGCGAACTGACGAGGGCATGGCCGGCGACAATCCCCTGGCCCGCGATATCCGCACGGCCATCGGGAAAGCCCAAGAGGCCCAGCAGTTTGGCGGTAGCGCTCACCCCTTGCCCGCCAACGAGACGCCCCGAATTTTTCGAGGCACCTACGGCGTCGGTTCCCGAGATTTTCGACCGGAGCACATCCTTGGCGCTTACGAGTTCTCGGAGGGACAAACCTCACGCAAAGATGGACGAAATGCCAGCGATGGGGAAACGTTCTTCGTGCTTGGGGTTAATCATCCCTACGCCGTCATCTCGGAGGCGACGCCCTCTCTGCTCCCCGATAAAGCGATTGCCGTCCGCTTTCATTCCATCGGGGGTTGGGGAATGATCACCACCGGCAAGAACCTCGGCTCGATCATCGGCGACTTTGGGAACCTGATTTCAAAACGCCATCCCAGTTATGACGAGCATGGCGTCTTGGAAGACAAGCTCTTTGTCAGTGCCAACCCTAAGTATGGTTCCGAGAAAAAGGGAGCACCAACCAATTACTACCTCGTGGTGGCCCCGAAACCGATCCGGGTGAACTGCGAACTGAACCACGTGGACGTGGTCTTGTGCTGTGACCCCAAGGCGTTCACCCACACCAATCCAGTTGAAGGAATTAATCCCGGGGGCTGCCTGGTATGGGAATCGAAGGATCCCCCGGAAACCGCCTGGCAGCGGATTCCCGCGCGCTACCGAGAATTCATTCGGGACAATCAGATCAGAGTCTTCATCCTTCCCGGATTCGACGTTGCAAAGAACGCCACCAACCGGGCCGACCTGCAACTCAGGATGCAGGGCAACTCCTTCCTCGGTGCCTTCTTCCGGGTCTCGACCTTCCTGGAAGACAACGACATCAGCGAGGAGACCTATCGAGATACGGTTCGAAAGCAATATGAGAAGAAATTCGGACGCTTTGGAGAAGCCGTCGTCAATTCCAACATGGAAGTGATGACGCAAGGTTTCAATCGGGTCGTCGAAATCAAGTATGGCGAACTGGACGATCCCGACACATCCAGTATGCGCAGGCCCCCGATCGCCCCGTTTGGCGAACATCAGATTCCTGGAACGGCTGGCTGCGAAGCCGGTGGCTGCGCGCCTTGTTCCCCCCCTGAGGAGCAAACCGAACGCGCGCCTTACGCAATGCTGTCTAAATTCGACAGCGAATTCCGAAACGGTCTGGGTTACCACCAACCCGCCAGCCCGCTGGCCTCCATTGGGATCATGGGTTCGGCCACCGGCGCCACCGCTTCCAAGTATGTTGCCCGTCGCGAGACGCCGGTCTACATCGCGGAGAACTGCACCCAATGCATGGAGTGCATCACCGCCTGTCCCGACACCGCCCTGCCGAACACCGCGCAAGACATCAGCACCGTGCTGGTCACGGCCATTCGGCATTACGTGACCGATGCCGACGCGCAAAAGGCGCTGCTCAACGAGGTAGCGGGCTTGGACGAACGCTGCCGCGCGAAGATGAACGAAGTGGTCGCAGCGAAAGAGAAGACGCCGTTCAAGGACATCCTGCGCGCGGAGGTGGACCAGTTGACGAACATCGACGAGGCGGCGCGGAATGAGTTTACCAGCATCATCGATAAGCAACCGTTGGCGTACAACGACGTGACGGCGATTTGGCGGTCGATTGAAAAGAAGAATCCCGGCAACGGCGGCCTTTTCTCGATTTTCGTGAGCGACCTTTGCAAAGGCTGCGGCGAGTGCGTGCAGGTGTGCGGCGACCACGACGCCCTGCGCATGACCGCCGAGACTCCTGACCTTAACGCCGAACTGACCACCGCGCAGGTGTTCAGCCGACTGCTGCCCGACACCAGTCAAAAGTTTCTCGGTTTATATAATGAC
>DEAY01000460.1:16852-21434 GCA_002348345.1 Verrucomicrobia bacterium UBA2970 | reverse complement strand
TGTTCAGACAATCGGGGTCGGATTGAAGGTCGAAAAACTCCTCGATCTGCCGAAATCGAAGGGAGCGAACGCGCTTGTTCAGATCGGGATTGGTGGAAGCGGCTGATTCCATGGCCCGAAAGGCCGGGCTCCCCAGTCGTCTGAACGGGCGTTTCCCGTTCGCCCAAGGGTTAAAGACGTAAGCCGCGGTTCGAGTGATGACCGAACGCATGGGAAGCGCGTCGTCTCCGTGGATGTGATAGAATTGAGTGAGGATGTGATCTCGACCCGACTGAGTCCCTCCGTAGAGGAGGGGGAGGAAGGATTGGCCATCGCAAGTCTGAACGGAGGGAAGTCCGGCCACATCGAGCAGGGTCGGCATCAGATCGATTGCCGAGATCATGTGAGTCGTGTCGACCGAACCGGGTTTGATGAATCCAGGCCAGCGAATGACCCAGGGAGAACGCGTGCTTTGAACATAGCAATTAAACTTGGCACCCGGGAAGGGCATGCCGTGGTCCGACATAAAGATGACCAGGGTTTCCTCGGCAAGACCGGCGGCTTCAAGCTCTTCCAGTAATCCTCCCACCATGTCGTCCAGTCTTCGGACCGAAGTGCAGTAGTCGGCCAGATCTTGACGCACCTCGGGCAGATCGGGAAGGAATCCGGGGACCCTCACTTCATGGGCTTGGTAGGTACGGGAGGCGGGCGCGAGTTGTTCGTGGGGCCGGGTGGCATTTTCGCCACCGAAGGGCCGGTGGGGGTCATGGGAATTCGCCATCAAGAAGAAGGGTTGGTTGGCGTTCCGGGCCATCGTGAAGAAGGATTTTGCGAAGCGGCGGAAGACCACGGGATCCCGTCCCCAGAGGTCCTCGTCTCCCACGCCGGGCCATTGGTAGGTGACCGACCATCTGAGGAGATCCTGCTGACGGAGTGGTTTTCCGATGATTCCGCAAAGGTAGCCTGCCTCGCCCAGTCGCGCGGGGAGATTCGGGGTGCCGGGATGAATGCGCTGGAATCCTTCCGCGCCGTTGCGATTGGGATAGAGCCCCGTCAAGAGGACACTTCTCGAGGGGGTGCAAATGGAGATGTTGACATACGCATGCTCGAATCGAATGCCTTCTTGGGCAAGTCGGTCGATTCGCGGTGTGATTCCAGGGGCGGCTCCCCCGAAGCATCCGGGTGAATCCCAGTTCATATCGTCGGCGACAATCCACAGAATACTGGGCCGTTCCTTGGGCGCGACGAGTTGTTGGGCCTGGAGCGGGCATGGGATTGCATTCACGCCGAAGCCGAGGCATGACAGAAGTATCCCTCGAATCGGAGAGCTGAAGGGGTTTTTCATGGCGGTTTGTTGATTCAGGTTGACAGCGTGCCTCATGGGGAGGGGGAGGCCTCCCAAAGGCCTTCGGGGATGGGTTTCGCCTCAACGATTTCGACGAGGAGACGGTCCGGTGCTTCGACGAAGAAGCTGCGATGCCCGGCCGCTTTTTCCAACTGCAAGGGGCGGTGGATGGTCACCCCGGAGGCTTTGAAGCGATCGTATTGCGGCTCGATTCGTCGGTAGGAAAAAGCAATGTGGTCGATCGCCGAGCCTTTGGTGGGTTCAAAGTCCTCAGGCAGGGGGGCAGGGAGCCAGAACGGCGCTTTGTCCCGAGGGGGGCGGCCGAAGATGACGAGATTGAGATTGTCGACGCGGATCGAATTCATCCAAATGCCCCGGAGCGTGTTGACGTCGGTCTCTGGATCAGGTTTGGGTACGAAGGCACGGGCGGCCCGCAAGCCGAGGTGGTCGACAAACCAGCGAGTGGTGACGTTGACGTCGGTGGCAAGCAGATGAATGTGCTCGAAACGGTGGTTTCGGTTGCCTGTGTAGACCTCGACCAGTTCCTCTTCAGGACCGCTAAAGTACATGTAGTGGTCGTCGTCCAATGCCCTCAGTGGAGTGTGGACGGTGATGCCCGCCTTTGTTCTCCAAGCAAATTCGGACGGACCGTCAACCCCCGACCAACCGATGTGCCAGAGGCAGGTCTTGTGATGCGTGCGAGGGCTAGAATCGACCCGGTTGAGAACGATGAACGAGCGTTCGGTGAAGAGGGCTGGCAGCCTCGCGCGATAACGAATCGGCACGGCCCCAAAGAACCGTTCGAAGAATTGTTGGGTTGTTTTTGGGTCGGTGACGTTGAGGTGGACATGGTGGAAATGGGCGGGGGTGACGTCCGCCCCGCTGATCTTGGCATGACCAAAGCAAACGATCCCGACGAGTAAACTCAATCGGGAACGGTGAAGGAACGTTGGCATGGGAGGGATCATACCCCCTCAGGATCGGGCAGGCCAGCCCCGGTCTCGGTCGACGGCGCGGGCGGTCGCTAAGCGGGTTGTTTCCCAAGACCCGAGAGGGCTTTGGTGCCGCTGCTCCTCCGGGGGTGACGTGCCCCAACCCCAAAACGGGAGGGCGTTGTGACGAGTTTGTCCCGGTTGATCGACTTCTGATGGAAAGTAGGAGTCGATGGGGGTCACGGGGTCTCTTCAACGAAGGTGCCGTGAGATTCCTCGGGCGGCGCCCGCTCTTTGAGAGCCCTCTGGATGGTGCGGAAGTACTTTTGGTCACCGGGAAGAAGTAATCCGGGGATGATTTGTCGGGATTGGGTTCGTGCGGCCTCGTCATGGCCCTGTTTGAAATGCAGTTCCATTTGGCTGAAGAGAAGTCCCTGTCTCTCACTTTGATTGAGTCGATCGGGGTTGACGTGATTGAGGATCTGGGCGGCGGCCTCCAGACGGTCATTCATGACCAGCGCCTGGGCGTAGTTGATTTTAAGGTTGGGGTGGCCTGGATTCGCAGAAAGTTGTTCGTAGGTCAGGGCGAGGGCCCGGTCGATCTGGATTCGTTCCGAGAGAAGGACGGAGGCGTAGGAGGCCCGATAGTGGTGGTTTTCGGGGTCGAGCCGGAAAAGGTTCTCGGCGGCGATCAGGAGACGAGACCCGGTTCGAAGGTCGTAGGCCAGTTTGAGCATGAAGTTCCAGAAGGAGGGGTCGTGGCGAAAGCGATCTTGCTCTGGCCAGAGGATCTCCATGGCAGATTGGAGTTCCCCAACCGCGGCCAGGTTGGTCCCCACGTAGAGCGCATGGGGAGATCCCAAAAGATCCTCGTGGCGAACCTTGCCGAAGGATTTGCTCGCTTGTTCAGGCCGGCCAAGTTCTCGCAGTGCTTTGCCTTCGAAGTAGAAGCTTAGGGCCATGAATTCCCGGGAGACATTGGGCAGGGTGCGGATCTTGAGCGCGAACCGTTGAAGCGCCTCCCAGTCTTGGGAATCAATCAGCAACCTCACCTGGGTGTGGATTTGCCAGGAGTTAAATCCGAACGCCAGGGTGTAGTGGCTCAGGTATTTCAGGGCGAGCTCGGTGAGGCCTAAATCGGTTTAGGCATTGGCGAGCTTGATAATCTGTAGGGAGGTTCGCGGGGGGCTGTTGAAATCCAGCGCTTGTTTCCGCGCGTCCTCATGCCGGCCCAGTTCGAGGAGGAGCTTCCAGTGCAAAAGATGATCTTCCAATTCGTCGGTGAAGTCCCTTTGGAGGTGCCCCAAGATCTCCTCGAAGCGAGCGCGATTCCTTTGGCTGAAGGCTGAGGCCAGACCGAGACGTTGTCGAGTCCCTGGGTCTCTGAGACTGGGGAGGAGTTCGTCGAGTTCCTCTCTGCTTTTTCGAGCGAGTTCCGGATCGGAGCCGATGGCGTCGAAAGCGAGCTTTCTCGCCCGCAACTCGGGCACGCTCTTGATGGATTCCTTGCAAGCACTCCAGAGGGCTTTGAACTTCTCGGGTTCTCCAAGATCGTAGAGGGCGAGGAGATGGAGGCGATTCAGAGGTTCGGGGTCGAGGGGAGGGTGGCGCTTGATCGCTTCCAGGACAAGTTCGTTGAGGCCGTAGGCGGAAAAGGTTTCGCAAGCCAGAATTAGATCGTTGACTTCGTCGGAGATCCGGAGGATCCACAATCCCGTCCGGACGGCGTCGCGCCAATGCGTTTGCGTGTCGTCTTCGACCAAGAGCATTGAAAGAAATTCCCGGTTGAGGGGGAGGTTGCCGGGATCATTCCCGATGGCCATGCTCCAGGCTTGAACGGCATGCGTTCGTTTTCCTTCCTCCCGGTAACGCCGTGCTTTCCGGGCGAGGGCGATCGATTGGATTCGGTCGACGGCGCTGATGAGAATGACAGGGGACTTGGTTTCGGGTGTCGAGCGAATCCATGGATAGAGGGTGGCCGGTAGCGCGACCAGAATCAGCACGACGAGGGAGAGAGCCCACCGAAACGGCCGTTCTCTGATCAGCAGGTAAATCAGAGGATGCTCAACGGCCCATTGATCAAGCCTCTGCGACCAGTTCCTCTCGATGATCATGACATAGGACCGCGTTCCTGGAGTGGCGGTTGCCGAGTCAAGTCCTCCTCCCTGTTCGGTTGTAGAAACGGTTCTACTTCCATAAAGAACAATGAGGGAAACGGATCGAGGGAGGCTGGTTCAAACGGAAAGGTTTCCTCCGGGCGGGAGGGTCCTTGATCCGCCAAAGAGGTTCCCCATGACTCACAGGGTGACCGTCACGTTCCTGCTGA
>DEAY01000460.1:13467-16504 GCA_002348345.1 Verrucomicrobia bacterium UBA2970 | reverse complement strand
TTGCGGTTGACTTGCGGATCCCTCACGACCTCAAGCCCTCGATGGGTTTTCCGTGGTAAGCGGGGTGTGGTCGTTCAACGGCGTCGTACCAATGTTGCTCCGGAGGAATCCCCAATGCCTGGTAGATGGTGGCGGCGAAGTTCTCGGGCGTTTGGGGATCGGAGGCAGGGTATCCCCCCTGACCATCCGTTGATCCAATCACCCTTCCCCCGCTCACGCCTCCCCCGGAAAAAAAGACCGTTTGCGCCGCGCCCCAATGATCCCGCCCAGGGGAGGTGGCCCCGGGTATTTTGAAGATCTTCGGGGTTCGACCGAACTCACTGGCCATCACCACGAGGGTCTCGTCCAGGAGCCCCGAGGCGTGAAGGTCATCCAAAAGGGCGGAGAGCGATTGGTCGAGGGGTGGCAAGAGAAAATCGCGGAGGTTGGGGAAAATGGCTTCGTGGTTGTCCCACGTCTCGTTGTTGCCGAGATTGACCTGAACGAGCGACACCCCGGCTTCGACCAATTGCTTGGCAAGGAGGAGAGACCAGCCGAAGGCATTCTTACCGTAGCGTTCTTGGGTCTTTTGAGGGAGAGAGTGAACCTCAAACGCCTGCTTGGTCTTGGGATCAGTGAGCAGGGATACCGCCATTTCCTGATAGCGATCCATTTGAGTGAGATCGAAGGCGCTCTCGAGCCATGCTTGTTGGTCATCAAGTGCCTGGCGAAGCTTGATCCGGTCCCTCAACCGATCCCAGTCCAAGCCTTGGGGCAATTGGAGTGAGGGGGCGTCAAAGGCGAGTTCGTTTCCGTCCTGCTTTCCCGTTCGATGATGGAAGAGGAAGTGAGGGTAGGCTCCGTAGCTCGCGGGATTGTAGCGCGAGGTGGTCAAGAGGAAGGGATCACGGTGCGGTCCCATGTGGCCGGCGAATTGTCCGGGAATGACGCGTCCGGTCCGGTGAATCAGTTTTTCCGGGAGGACGATAGCCGGAGGGAGGTTGGCCTTTTGTTTGAGAACCGCGTTGGCGACGGAGGTGATCGACGGCCAATCGCTCTCCTTTGGCTTGCCGGGGTCGAAACCAGGTGGCAGGTCTGAGCGTCCGGTCAGCATGATGTGGTGGCCCTGGGAGTGCTCGTTGGTCGAATGGGTTAGGGAGCGGCAGAGCGACCATCGGTGGCTCCGCTGGGCTAAGAGAGGAAGATGTTCGCAGATTTGGAGGCCCGGCGTTGTGGTCCGGATCGGTCGAAACTCACCTCGAACATCGCTCGACGCGTTCGGTTTCATGTCGAAGGTGTCGTGGTGTGAAAGCCCGCCAGACAAGAAAATGAAGATCACATTCTTGGCAGATGGAGGCGATGAACCCGGGACGTTTGCCTCGGTGCGGAGGAGTCCCAGGTGCTCATGAGCCAAACCCAGCAACCCCAGGGAGCCCACCTGAACGGCGGTGCGCCGTGAAATGGGGTGAGCCGGTAAGCCCTTCTGGGACAGATTGCCTGGTTCACTCGGCTGCATGAGGAATCCTTACCTGCCAATCATCTCGTATTGATGCAGTGAAGGCAATCCTGAAGTCGCGCCGGGGCGCCGAAGCGGAAAGGAGCTTGAGCACTCGGAGAAGGAGGGGGCAGAGGGCGAAAAAACCACATCCCGTCGTGGCGCGATGATCGGGTGGAGCGTTCGATGGGGCGTGCTTTTGTCAGTGACAGATTCGCTGGTATGGCCTCAGAGTCGTGTCCATCCTTAATGGGGCTCGATCAGCGGTCAGCCTCGAAACCGCGATTCCCAATCAAGGAAGAATGAGAATGATGATCATGCGAAAGGGGCTTATCGTCACACTGGCTTGGCATATGTGTGCATTGGGGGAAGAGGCCGGGAATTCGTCCGTCTTCGGGAATTGGGCGATGCAATTCCCAGATGGCTCTCCCGGGTGGCTTTCGCTGCAGAAAACGACCAGTGGCGTTGAAGGGGAATTCTGGTCTGTGGGTGCCCCGCGCCAACTCCAAGAATTGATCATCGAGGGCGACCGAATTCGATTCGATCGGAAATATCGCATCGGCCCTCCGGAGTTTGTGGGCGGCCCTCCCACCGGGAATCGAGTGCCGTGTCGGCATGAGGGAAAGGTGGATGGCGATCGGATGAAACTGTTCCTCCACAACCCTGAGTCGGGGGGGCGGCAGACGATCAGGGGGAAGCGGATGCCTCCCCTTCCGCCGCGACCCAATCTTTCAACCCTTGAGTTCGACGATCCGATTGTCTTGTTCAATGGACGGGATCTGACGGGGTGGCGTCTTGCCAACCCCGAACAAATCAACGGGTGGAGGGTCGTTGAAGGTCATCTGGTCAATACGACTCCAAAGCTCGATTTTCAGCCTTACTCCCGTTACGGGAATCTGAGAAGTGATGGTGAGTTCGAGGATTTTCGACTGACCCTTGAATTCAATGTGCCCGAGGGGGGGAACAGTGGAATCTATTTGCGCGGGGTGTATGAGGTTCAGGTGGTCGATCGGGACAGTCGGATGCAGGGCAAGATGGGGGTTGGCGCTGTCTTCAGTCGCATTGCTCCGAGAGTGAACGCGGGAAAACCGGGCGGCGAGTGGCAACGCTATGAGGTGATCCTGGTGGATCGGCATATCACGGTGGTTCTTAACGGTGAAACGGTCATCGATAACGAGCCGCTCCGCGGTGCCACCAATGGCGGGTTGATGGCCGATGAGACCGTGCCCGGTCCGATTTATCTCCAAGGTGATCACACGGCTGTTCAGTATCGGAACCTCCTCCTCTACCCGGTGCGGCGTTAGAGGTTTCGAGTCGAGAGGGCGGGCTGAGGGCGGCCGGTCGGTGCGACGGTCGGGAGGGGGGCGGTGCTTTTCGCTTGGACCAGGTGATCGCTTGGGTAGGGTGAACCCATGACTCAAAGATGCTTATGAATTCGATGCGTTGTTTCCTGTTTGCGATTGGGGGTGTCATCAGTCTCTTTGGCGCGGTGATGGGGGGGGAGCCGATGCCCGGTAAGGGCGAACGGTTGGTGCTTCTCGGAAACGGTTTCATTGAGAGAGA